>JABMNB010000617.1 GCA_013205335.1 Rhodospirillales bacterium | reverse complement strand
TACCGATGGCCCGTACCGCGACCACTCTGGATGCCGCCGACACCTCGCTCCGCCAGCAGGTCTACAATTCCCTGCGTGAAGCGCTGACGTCGGGACGTTTCGCGCCCGGCCAGAAGGTGACGTTCCGGTATGTCGCCGGCGAGCTCGGCGTGAGCCTGACGCCGGTACGCGAAGCGCTGCGCCGGCTGGTGGCCGAAGGCGCATTCGAGATGAATCCCAACCGGTCCGTCCGTGTGCCGCTGATGACACGCGACAAGGTCATCGAACTGCGCGACATCCGGATGGAGCTGGAAGGTCTCGCGTCCGGCAAGGCGGCCCTCGCGGCGACGCGCAACCAGATCGCCGGCATCCGTCGCGCCGCCCGCGAGATCATCGTCGCCCGCAATCGCGGCGACAGCGCCACCGACCGCCAGAAGGTGCGCGAATTCCACTTTGCCGTCTATGCGGCGGCCGGACAGCCGACCCTGCTGCGCCTGATCGAAGGGCTGTGGCTACAGACCGGTCCTTACATGAATCTCCTCTATCCCGACTTCATCTCCTCGTCGCGCGGACCGGCTGGCCGACAGCGCCTCATCGAAGCGCTTCAGGTGGGCGATGCGACGGCGGCCCGTCGGGAGATGGAGAACGACATCCGTCGCGCCCTTTCCTATGTCGCCGACCTCGCCGACGAGAACGGCAACATCGCGCCGGCCGCCCCCGCTACCGCCCGGAAGCGACGCAGCCAGCCGACCACCGCCGCAGCCTTCGAACTTCAAGCCAACTGATCAGGAGACAAGCATGGCCCAGCAACTCAGCAATCAGCGCATCGCCTGGTTCAACGGCAAGTTCGTGCCCGAGAACGAGGTCATGATCCCGTTCCGCGACCGCAGCTGGAAATACGGCGACGGCGCGTTCGACATGACCCGCACCTTCAACGGCACGCCGTTTCGCCTGAAGGAGCATATCGACCGCTTCTATCGTTCGTTGCGCTATCTGCAGATCGATCCCGGCCTGTCGCCCAAGGAAATGGTCGCGCACAGCGAGGAAGTCGTGGCGCGCAACGAGCATCTGCGCGCCGAGGTCGGCGACTGGTGGCTGGGCCAGCGGGTCAGCCGCGGCGTCGACGCCGTGGGTGACGAGGGCTGGGACCATACCGGCCCCAATGTCGTGATCGAGATGCTGCCGCTGCCGCTCGCCAAGCGCGGCAAGCTCTATCGCGAGGGCGCCGAGGCGATGACCACGACGGCGCGCCGCATCGCGCCCTCGATGCTCTCGCCGCGCGCCAAGACGCATAACTATCTCAACATGATCATGGCCGAGAAGCCCATCAAGGCGCTCAATCCCGACGCCTGGCCGATCCTGCTCGACGAGAACGGCAACCTCGCCGAGGGCCTGGGCAGCAACATCTTCATCGTGCGCGAGGGCGCGCTGTTCACGCCGTCGGAGCGCTATGTGCTGCCGGGCGTCAGCCGCCAGATGACCATGGACATGGCCAAGCAGCTCGGCATCGAGTGCACGCCGGGCGACGTCGACCTGTTCGACGCCGCCAACGCCGAGGAGATGTTCCTCACCTCGACCAGCCTCTGCATCCTGCCGGTCCGCAGCTTCAACGGCGCGCCGGTCGGCGACGGCAAGGCGCCGGGCCCGATCACCCGGAAGCTGATCGACGCCTACTCCAGGAGCGTCGGCTGCGATTTCGTGGCCCAGTACCTCAAGTTCTCGCAGTAGCGAGGCCGAGGGACAGTGCTCCACTGGACCGCCAAACGCCCGGCCGACGGCGTCGTCGTCGCGCCGGACGAGCGGTTGCCGTGGCCGCAGACGGTGGCGCTCGGTATCCAGCATGTGGTGGCGATGTTCGGCGCCACCGTGCTGGGGCCCCTGCTGATGGGCTTCGATCCCAACGTCGCCATCCTGATGAGCGGCGTCGGCACGCTGATCTTCTTCGTAGCCGTGGGCGGCAAGGTCCCGAGCTATGTCGGTTCGTCCTTCGCCTTCATCTCCGTGGTCGTGGCAGCCACCGGCTACGCAGGCCGGGGCGCCAACGCCAATATCGCCCTGGCCCTGGGTGGCATCGTGATCTGCGGCGCCCTCTATGCGCTGATCGGCCTGGCCGTGATGGCGACTGGCACCGGTTGGATCGAACGCCTGATGCCGCCCGTCGTGACCGGCGCCGTGGTGGCGGTGATCGGCCTCAACCTCGCCGCCGTGCCGGTCAAGAACATGGCGGCGACCTCATTTGACGCCTGGATGCAGGCCGTCACCTTCCTGAGCATCGCGCTGGTCGCGGTCTTCACGCGCGGCATGACGCGGCGCCTGCTGGTGCTGGTCGGCCTCGTCGTGGCCACCCTCGTCTATGCGCTCCTGGCCAACGG
>JABMNB010000616.1 GCA_013205335.1 Rhodospirillales bacterium | reverse complement strand
GGTTGCAGCTTTCGCAGAAGTTATGGGTGAGCGGCGTGATGAAGCCCAGCCGCCCGCCGGTCTCCTCGACCTTGAAGTAGCGGGCGGGGCCGCCAGTACGGTAGTCCGTCTCGGTGAGTGTGAAGTGCCGCGCGATCTCGGTGCGCGCCAGCGACAGCGGCAGATACTGGTCGAGCCGCGCCGCGTCGCCGATCTCGCCCATCGGCATGACCTCGATCAGGACCAGGTCCATGCCGCGGCCGTGGCTCCAGCGGATCATCTCCTCGAATTCGCCGTCGTTGACGCCGCGCAGCGCAACGGCGTTTATCTTGATCGCGAGGCCGGCCCGCTGGGCGGCATCGAGGCCGCGCATCACCTGGTCGAGATCACCCCAGCGCGTGAGCTGGCGGAACTTGTCCGGATCGAGCGTGTCCATCGATACGTTGACCCGGCGCACGCCGATGTCGGCCAGCTCCTGGGCGTACTTGGCGAGCTGGCTGCCGTTGGTGGTGAGGGTGAGCTCCTCCAGGGCGCCGCTGTCGAGGTGCCGGCCCAGGCCGCGGAACAGCGACATCACGTTCTTGCGCACCAGAGGCTCGCCGCCGGTTAGGCGCAGCTTCTTGACGCCGCGGCGGACGAAGGCTGTGCACAGCCGCTCCAGCTCCTCGAGCGACAGCACTTCCGCCTTGGGGAGGAAGGTCATGTCCTCGGCCATGCAGTAGACACAGCGGAAATCGCAGCGGTCCGTCACGGAGACGCGGAGATAGGAGATATGGCGGCCGAACGGGTCGATCATGGCTCTTCGGTTACGATGACGCCCGGATAATGGGCATGCGACATACCCTCCTGCAAGGGGCGATCCATTCTACGAATTACCCGCAACACCGGGCAAGGAGGCCGTTTCCAGTAGCCTCAGCAGATTGTCCACTGTGTCCGCCTCGGCGGCGGGTTTGTCGGTCCGGATGCGGCTTATCCGCGGGAAACGCAACGCCACGCCCGATTTGTGCCGCGTCGAGCGGGCAATGCCGTCGAAGGCGACCTCGAGCACCAGCTTGTGCTCGACTTCGCGCACCGGGCCGAAGCGTTTGGTCGTATGGTCGCGCACCCATTTGTCCAGCCAGCGCAGCTCCTCGTCGGTGAAACCGAAATAGGCCTTGCCGACCGGCGCCAGCTCACGCCCGCCCTCCACCCCGTCACGCCAGCAGCCGAAGGTGAAATCGGAGTAGAAGGAGCTGCGCTTGCCGTGACCACGCTGTGCATACATCAGCACGCAGTCTGCGAGCATGGGGTCGCGTTTCCATTTGAACCACGGACCCTTGGGCCGGCCCGACAGATAGGCGCTGTCGCCGCGCTTCAGCATCAGCCCTTCGATGCCGTCGGCCCGCATCCCCTCGCGTTTGGCGGCAAGCTCCCCCCAGTCGGCGAAGGTCACGAGTGGCGAGAGGTCGAAGCGCGGCCGTTCCTTCAGGGCGATCCAGGCTTCGAGGCGGATGCGGCGCTCGTCGAAAGTGAGGGTGCGCAGGTCCTGGCCCTCGAGCCACAGCACGTCGTAGAGGCGGACATGCGCAGGATGCTCCTTCAGCATCTTCGGGGTCACCGTCTTGCGGTTCAGCCGTTGCTGCAGGTCGTTGAACGGGCCGACCCCGCTCTCGCGCCGCACCAGCAGCTCGCCGTCGAACACGCCTTCGAAATCGATCGCTTCGATGACGTCGGGAAAGGAACCGGATACATCCTCGCCGGCGCGGCTGTAGAGCCGCTTCAGCCTGCCGGACGCGGCGACCTGCACGCGGATGCCGTCCCATTTCCATTCGGCACGGAAATGTGCGGGATCGAGCGAAGCGAGTTCGGCGCGGTCGATTGGATTGGCCAGCATTGCGGGCAGGAAGGCGGCCCCGGCGTTGGACTGCGGTCGCGGCGCGCCCTGCAGCAGCCAGTCGAACAGCGGGCGGTAGGGCGCCTCCAGCCCGTGCCAAATCTCTTCGACCGCGTCGACCGGCTGGTTGCCGATGTTCGCCGCCGCCTGCTTGGCCAGCCGCGCCGAGACGCCGACCCGCAGCGCGCCGGTCAGGAGTTTCAGCAACGCCCAGCGGCCTGTGGAATCGAGTGCGTCGAGCCAGCGCTTCAGGATGGCCGGCGTCTGCGCGCGCGTGGCCCGCTGCAGGGTCTCGACGACCTCAGCCAGCGACGGCGGCGGCCCTGCGGCGGGATCGGTGTCCCAGACCAGCGCCAGCGTCTCGGCGAGGTCGCCGACATAGTCGTAGGAGAGGGCAAACAGCTCCTCGCCGATCTTCTCCTGGCCGAATCCGCGCAGCAGCGCGGGCTTGGCCGAGGGGAAGTCGAGCCCACCGGTGAGCGCCGCCAGGGCCCATCCGCGGTCGGGATCGGGCGTCTCGCGCAGATAGGTCTCGATCAGCCGCAGCTTGGCGTTGCGCGCCGGCTGAAAGGACAGGGCGTCGAGGAGGCGGGCAAAGGCCTGCACGGATCAGGAATCCTCTTCCTCGCGCCCCGCGAGGTGCAGCGCCTCGGCGTCGATGCCGAGCCCGCGCGCGTAATGAACCAGCGCTTCCTCGCGGCCATGAGTCACCCAGACCTTGGGCGCGCCGACATCCTTCAGGGTCTGCGTGAGTTCGGGCCAATCGGCGTGATCGGAGATGATCAGCGGCAGTTCTGCGCCGCGTTGCCGCGCGCGGGCGCGCACGCCCATCCAGCCGGAACACACAGCAGCGATGGGATCGGCGAACCGCCTCGACCAGCGGTCGGCGAGGGCCGAGGGCGGGCACAGCACGATGGTGCCCTTGAAGGTTTCGAGGATCGCTTCCGAGACGGGCGCTATGTCTCCGAGGTCGACGCCGTGCTCCTGGTAGAGCTTGCAGAGCGAGAGCAGGCCGCCGTGCAGCCAGACGCGTTGGTCGTAACCCGCCTCGCGCAGCAGGCGGATGACGCGCTGGCACTTGCCGAGCGCATAGACGCCCACCAGATGAGTTCGCTCGGGAAATGTCTCGACGGAGCGCAGCAGCTTGCCGATCTCGCCGGCATCGGAGGGATGATGGAAGACCGGCAACGCGAAGGTCGCTTCGGTGATGAACACGTCGCACGGTACGGGCTCGAACGGCGGGCAGGTCGGGTCGGGCCGGCGCTTGTAATCGCCCGACACGACGATGCGCTGGCCCTTGTAGGCCAGCACGGCCTGCGCCGAGCCGAGGATGTGCCCGGCCGCTGCGAAGCCGACCTCGACCTCACCGACCCGCACGCTCTCGCCGTATTTCAGCGGCTGCTGATCGGTGTCGGGCATGTCCTGAAAACGCGTCCGCATGATCGCCAGCGTCTCGGGCGTCGCCAGCGCGCTGCGATGGCCCGGTCGCGCATGGTCGCCATGGCCATGCGTGATGACCGCGCGCGGCACGGCAAAGGCCGGATCGATGTAGAAATCGCCCGGTTCGCAATAGAGGCCGCGCGGCGTCGGATAGAGCCACGTGCGGGGATTCAGGGTCTCGGTTGCCATGGCTCCTGATGCATCTTACCCCACAGATATGGGGCTTCCCGACCTGTTTGCACGCTGGTTCGAAAGTCGCGGCTGGGCGCCGCGGCGCCACCAGCTCGCGCTGGTCGACCTGGCACGGCAGGGCAGGAGCGCGCTGCTGATCGCGCCGACCGGCGGCGGCAAGACGCTGGCCGGGTTCCTTCCGTCACTGATCGAACTCACGGAGCGGCGTCAGGCTGGACACGACCTGGCCTACAAGAAGGGGCAGGGGGAGCTGCATACGCTCTACATCTCGCCGCTGAAGGCGCTTGCCACGGACATCCGCCGCAATCTCGAACAGCCGCTGGCCGAGATGCAGCTGCCGGTGCGCGCCGAGAGCCGGACCGGCGACACGCCCCAGAGCCGCCGGCTGCGTCAGCGCGAGCGGCCGCCCGACCTGCTGATGACGACGCCGGAATCGCTGGCGCTGCTGCTCTCCTATCTCGATGCGGCGAAGTTCTTCGCCAGCCTGAAATGCGTGATCATCGACGAGCTGCACGCCTTCGCCACCAGCAAGCGCGGCCATCACCTGGCGCTCTGCCTGTCGCGGCTGGCGACGCTTGCGCCACAGGCCCGCTTCGTCGGCCTCTCGGCCACCGTCGCCGACCCGCCGGCGCTCGCCGAGTTCCTCAATCTGCGCGACCAGCCGGTCGAGATCGTGATGGGCGAACCCGGTGCGCCGCCGGTCGTGTCGATCATCGACGCGCAGGAGCGGCTGCCGTGGGGCGGCCATATGGGGCGCCATGCGGTGCCCGAGATCTACAACATCATCCGCCAGCACAAGACGTCGATCATCTTCGTCAACACGCGCGCCCAGGCGGAGCTGGCCTTCGACGCGCTGTGGCGCCTCAACGACGACAATCTGTCGATCGGCCTGCATCACGGGTCGCTGGCCGTCGAGCAGCGCCGCAAGGTCGAGGCGGCGATGGCGGCGGGCAAATTGCGCGCGGTGGTCGCGACCTCGTCGCTCGACCTCGGCATCGACTGGGGCGATGTCGATCTCGTCATCCAGATGGGCGCGCCCAAGGGCGTCAGCCGCCTGATGCAGCGCATCGGCCGCGCCAACCATCGGCTCGACGAGCCCAGCCGCGCCATGATCGCACCGGCCAATCGCTTCGAGGTTCTGGAGTCGCTGGCCGCGCTCGAAGCGATCGAGGCGCGTGAACTCGACGGCGATCCGCCGCGGCCGCCCTGCCTCGACGTGCTGGCCCAGCACATCGTGGGCTCCGCCTGCGCCCAGCCGATCGACCGCGAGGCCTTCTTCGCCGAGGTGCGGCGCGCGCAGCCCTATCGCGACCTGCCGCGCAAGGATTTCGACGACACGTTCGACTTTGTGGCGACCGGCGGGTACGCGCTCGCGGCCTACGATCGCTGGCACCGTCTGAAGCAGCTTCCCGACGGGCGCTGGATGCTGGCCTCGCCGCTGGTGGCCAAGCAGTTCCGCATGAATGTCGGCACCATCGTGGAGCTGCCGTTGATGAAGGTGCGGCTGCGGCGCGGCGCGGTGCTGGGCGAGGTCGAGGAGGGCTTCGTGCAGGGGCTGGTGGCCGGCGACACGTTCGTGTTCGCCGGCCGCCTGCTGCGCTTCGAAGGCGTGAAGGAGCTGTCGGCGATCTGCTCGCCGGCCTTCAGCGGCGATCCCAAGGTGCCGGCCTATGGCGGCGGGCGGCTGCCGCTCTCGACCTTCCTGGCCGCGCGCGTTCGCGGGATCCTGCAGGATCCGCTGAAGCATCCCAAGCTTCCAGCCGAGGTGCAGGAGTGGCTGCGCATCCAGGTCTTCCGCTCGATGCTGCCGCCGGCCGACAAGCTGCTGGTCGAGGGCTTCCCGAGGGGCGGCAAGCAGTTCCTGGTCGCCTATTGCTTCGAGGGTCGCAATGCGCACCAGACGCTGGGCATGCTGCTGACGCGGCGCATGGAACGCATGGGGCTGCGGCCGCTGGGCTTCGTTGCCACCGACTATGTGCTGGGCCTCTGGGGGTTGCGGCCGGCTTCGCCGAAGCAGCTCGACGAGCTGTTCGACGAGGACATGCTGGGCGACGATCTCGAGGCCTGGATGGACGAATCCAGCATGCTGCGGCGCTCGTTCCGCAACGTCGCGGTGATCGCCGGCCTGATCGAGCGGCGCTTTCCCGGCGAGGAGAAGTCGCGCCGCCAGGTCACGTTCAGCTCAGACCTGATCTACGACACGCTGCGCCAGCATGAGCCCAACCACATCCTGCTGCGCGCCACGCGCCAGGACGCGGCCTGGCAGCTCGCCGACCTCAAGAGGCTGGGCGACCTGCTGAAGCGCGCCAAGGGCCGCATCGTCTATCGCCGACTCGACCGCATCTCGCCGCTCGCCGTGCCGGTGCTGCTCGAGATCGGCAAGGAACGCGTGCTCGACGGCACCGCCGAGGACGAGCTGCTGGACATCGCCGCCCAGGAATTGATCGACGAGGCGACCCGGCTCTGAGGAAGCCCGATCAGTCGCCGCCATTCCCGCCGACGACATAGACGGTGAGCTTCTCGGGCAGCGTATCGTGGGCGACCTCGATGGTGCGGCGGTCGGGCCAGATGAAGACGGCGTCCTGTTCGGCCATCAGTTCCTCGAAGCGCGCGACCTGGCCGCGTCCCCAATAGTGCATCGGCAGCACCACGCGCGGCTGGATCTGGCGGATGACCTCGACCATGACCGGAAGACCCACCGTGTAGGCGCCGTCGATCGGCACCATCAGCACGTCGATGCGGCCGAGTTCGTCGAGATGGTCCCTGGTCAGTCGGTGATGCAGATGGCCGAGATGGGCGATGCAGAGATCGCCGATGGTGAAGGTGAAGATCGAGTTGCCGTTGATGCGGGCGGAGCCACCGCCCCAGTCGCGCGCATTGGTCGGCAGGTTCGTCACCTTGAGGTCCTTGAGCGCAACCTCATGGCGCGCCTCTGTCTGACCGGCCTCGCTCGGCCAGCCGCGCAGCACGTAGGTGATGCCGTCCTCGGGCGTGTCTGTGTAGTGCGTGGAGTGCGCGTTGTTCATCGTCACGATGTCGGGCTTGCGGCCGAACCCGTTCAGGCCGTTGTAGTCGGTGATGGCGCGCACGCCCTGCGGCGTGTCGATCTCGAATCTGGAATGGCCGAGGAAGGTGATGATGGCGCGGCTCGCCGCATCCGCCGCCATCTGCGCGCGGTCAAGAGAGGCCATCTGCACGCCGCGGCCCTGCAGGGTGGGGCCGAGATCGACCAGGTTCTTGGAACAGCGCGCCAGCGCCGGGGCCGCCAGCAGGGCGAGGGCGGTGGCGAACAGAGCGACGAGGGACAATCGAAGAGTCATGGAGCCTCCGTGGCAGGACGGCAGCTTCTCTCCGTATGCAGGCGATATGCCAGCTCTGACTAGCGTTGACTCTGTATTTCGAGAGAACTAGAACAAAAACAGAACATTTAATCCCCAGCCCATCCATCAGCCAGACGAGGGGGCGATGCCGGTCATTTTTCCGAGTGCCTTTGCTTCCCCGGCTTCCAGGGCCGCCAACGATCCGGCGGCTTCGGTGCCTGCGGCGCTGCGGGAAAAAGTGCGCCGGCTGGAGAGGGCGAACAGTGTCCAGCGGAGCGGCCGGGCCGTCGCGGTCCCGCTCGGGGTCCCGGCCATCGATGCCCTGCTGCCCGAAGGCGGGCTGCTGACGGGCGCCCTGCACGAGATCGAGGCGGGGCCAGCTCCCTCCGGCCGCGTGGCTTCGCACGATGGTGCGGCGCTCGGCTTTGCCGCCCATCTGCTCGGCCGTTTCGGGCCTGGCACGATCCTGTGGTGCCGTCGCCCCACTGGAACCTTCGATGCGGCGCCCTATGCGCCGGCGCTGTCGGCCTGGTTCGATCCGGCGCGCCTGCTGATGGTCACGGCCTCGCGCGACGAGGATCTCTTCTGGGCCATGGAGGAAGGGCTGCGGTGCCCCGGCATTGCCGCCGTGCTGGGCGAGACGCGCGCCACCGATCCCACGGCCGGCCGCCGCCTCTCGCTTGCCGCCGAAAAAAACGGCGTGCCCGCCCTCCTGCTGCGCGCCCAACCTGCGCCGCCACAAAGCGTATGCGCGACCCGCTGGCGGATCGTCTCCGCGCCCTCGGCTTCGACGCCGGGCCTCAGGGACGTCGGCACCGCGCGCTGGCGCCTCGAACTGCGGCGCAACCGTTTCGGCACGCCGTCCGCCGCTGAAACCCCGTCCTGGCTCGTGGAGTGGAACGATGAAACGCATTGTCTCGCTGTGGTTCCCCAAACTCTCCACGGATCGTCTGGCACGCTCTTCGAAGAAAGACTGGTCGGATAGGGCGGCCGCCACCGTCGTGTGGCGCGAGGGCTGCCCACGACTCGCCGCCGTCAATCCGCACGCCCGTGCCGCAGGCCTGCGCCCACACATGCGGTTGGCCGATGCCCGCGCCTTGTTGCCCGACCTCGTGACAATTGCGGGCGAGCCGCAGGCCGACTGCCGGCTGGTCGAGGCAATCGCGGGCTGGTGCGACCGCTACACGCCCTGGGTGGCGATCGATCCGCTGGGTGGCGCCCTTGCTGCGGAAGGAGAGACGACGTGCAGCGCGGGCGGGTTCGGCGGCGATGCCGGCCTGCTGCTGGACGTGACGGGGTGCACGCATCTGTTCGGCGAGGGCGAGAGCGGCGAACGCGCGCTGCTGGCCGATCTGGTCGCACGTCTCACCCGACGGGATCTTTCATGCCGCGCCGCGATGGCCGACACGGCGGGCGCCGCCTGGGCACTGGCGCGTTTCGCCGAACGTCAGGCCGATCTCTTCTGTCCCGCGCGGGGCCAACGCAGCGCGATCGCCTCCCTGCCGGTCGAGGGGCTGCGTCTCGAGGCACCGATCCTGGAAACCTTCCTGAAGCTCGGCCTGCGCCGCATCGGCGATCTCTATCCCATGCCGCGAGCGCCGCTCGTCCGCCGCTTCGGCAACCAGCCGCTCGAGCGCGTCGATCAGGCGCTGGGCCGGCTCGACGAACCGATAGAGCCGCGCCGCGTGCCGCCCGCCTTCCGCACGCGCCTCGCCTTCGCCGAGCCGATCGGCCGATCCGAGGACATCGCTGCCGCAACCAGCCGCCTGCTGGCCGCTCTCTGCCGCCAGTTCGAACAGGCGGGCGTCGGCGCGCGCCTGCTCGAGATCGCCCTCTACCGTGTCGACGGATCGGTCGACCGCACCTCGATCGGCACCAGCCGGCCCAACCGGGACAATCCCAAGCTGATGAAGCTCTTCGAGGAGAAGCTCGGCGAACTCGATCCCGGCTTCGGTGTCGAATTGATGATCCTGGCCGCGCCCGAGGTCGAAGCCTGGAGCGGCACGCAGGATGCGCTGCCCGACCAGGATTCGCCCACCGTCGCATCGGGAACGGACGGCACGATCGATCTCGCCGACCGGCTGGCGCTGCGGCTGGGGGCGGAGAACGTCGTGCGGCTGCTGTCGCGCGACAGCCATCTGCCCGAACGTGTGCAGGTAGCCGCCGCCATTTCGTCGAAGCCTGCCGCGGCGGGCGCCTGGCGCCGCGTCGCGAACCTCAAGGGCGCACGGCCGACGCGCCTGCTGCAACGACCCGAGCCCGTCGAGGTCACCGCTTTCGTGCCTGACGATCCGCCCTCGGTCTTCCGCTGGCGCCGACATGCCCATCGCATCGTTCGTGCCGACGGGCCGGAGCGAATTGCCGACGAATGGTGGCGGCCGCGGCCCGACGGCAGCCGCCCCCCGGCCAGCACCCTGCCGCCGGTGCGCGACTATTACCGCGTCGAGGACGACGACGGCGGCCGCTTCTGGCTGTTCCGCGATGGGCCTTACAAGCTCGCCGCCAACGGCCAACCGACGGCCCGCTGGTTCCTCCACGGTTTCTGCGCCTGAGGGGGAGGGAGATGGTGACAACGAACAAACGGGGCACCACGCTCACCATCCGCGGCCTCGACGCTGCAATCATCGAGCGCCTGAAAGCCCGCGCGCACGGCAAGAGTCGGTCTCTCGAGGCCGAACTGCGCGAGGTGCTGACCCATGTGTCACGCCAGCCGCTGGTGATCGATCCGCTCGAAGAGGCCGACCGCATCGCCGCCATGACACCGCCAGCAACGGACCGCCGGGCTGGAGGCGGACAATGATCGTCGTCGTCGATCCCGGCGTCGCCATCAAATGGTTCGTCGAGGGACCGCTGCGGCCGCAGGCGCGCTCGCTGCTGGCCAATCGTCACGAGATGATCGCTCCCGACATCCTGATCGCGGGTGTCGCCGAGCTGGCGTGGAGAAAGGCGTCGTGCGGCGAGATCACGGTCGAGCAGGCCGAGCCCATCGTGCGCAACATCGCACTCCCGTCGTTCATTTCAGCCTTCGTCGAATCCCCGCAGCTGCGCACGCGCGCGCTGGCCATCGCGTTCCAGTGCGGCCGGCCTGTGCATGAGTGCTTCTACGCCGCCTGCGCAGAAGCAGCCCGGGCACCGCTGGTCAGCGCCGGCGAGGATTTCCTGCACGCGCTGAAGACCGGAGGAATCGCCGTGCGCTGCGTGGCGCTTTCCCAGGCGCACGAGCTTCTCGTCGATCCTTGAAGCCATGGACTATGCCGAACTCCAGGTCACCACCAACTACAGCTTCCTGCGCGGCGGCTCGCATCCGCAGGAACTTGTGGAGCGGGCGATCGAACTCGGCCACACCGCCATCGGCATCGCCGATCGCAACACCCTGGCCGGCGTCGTGCGCGCTTTCGCGGCGGCACGCGACGAAAAAAATCGCGATGTCGACAGGATAAAACTGCTGGTCGGCAGCCGGCTCGAAACGCGCGACGGCTACTCGCTGCTCGCCTATCCGACCGACCTCGACGCCTACAAGCGCCTCTGCCGCCTGCTGACCCTGGGCAACCGGCGCACCGAAAAAGGCCAGTGCGACATCGACTTCGTCGATCTCGCCGCCCATGCCGAGGGTCTGCTGGCGATCGTGCTGCCGCCCCGCCGGCCCGAGGACCCGGCCTTTCGCGACCGGCTGCGTGCCTTGGCCGAGCTGTTCGGCGACCGTTGCTACGTGGCCGGCACCATGCTGTTCCGCGGCGACGACGCCCGTCGTCTGGCCCAGCTCGACGATCTCGCCACGGAGTTGGGCGTCAAATTCGTCGCTACCAACGACGTCCACTATCACGTGCCCGAGCGGCGGGCGATGCAGGATGTCGTGACGGCCATCCGTCTCGGCTGCACCGTCGACGAACTGGGCTTCCGTCGCTTCGCCAGTGCAGAACGCCATCTCAAGCAACCCTCGGAGATGGTGCGCCTGTTCCGCCGCCATCCGCATGCCATCGCCCACACGCAGGAGATCGTGCGGCGCTGCGGCTTCTC
>JABMNB010000615.1 GCA_013205335.1 Rhodospirillales bacterium | reverse complement strand
CACGACATGGGGGTGATCGCCGAGACGGCCGACCGCGTCGCGGTGATGTACGCCGGCCGCGTCGCCGAGATCGGCCCGGTTCGCGACGTGGTGAAGCATGCCAAGCATCCCTATACCAAGGGCCTCATGGGCTCGATCCCGAGCCTCGGCGTGCGTACCGATCGTCTGACGCAGATCGACGGCGCCATGCCGCGGCTGACCGAGATCCCATCCGGCTGCGCCTTCAATCCGCGCTGCACCTTCAAGGGCCAGCGTTGTCTCGTCGAGCGGCCGGACCTGATGCCGGCCGGCGCGACGCAGGCCGCCTGCTGGCTGCACGATCGTGACGGCATCGGGGCGCCGATCCTCAAGGAGACGGTCGATGCCTGAGGGCGGCGCCGATTTTGTCCGCATCGAAGGGCTGAAGCGCTACTTCGATGTCTCCGCGCCCTGGCTGGTGCGCGCCATCGAAGGCCGGCCGCGCCAGATCGTCCAGGCGGTCGACGGCATCGACATCGAGATCGCCAAGGGCGAGACCTTCTCGCTGGTGGGCGAGTCGGGCTGCGGCAAGTCGACGGTCGCACGGCTCGTGGTCGGGCTCTATCCGCCGACGGCCGGCCGCATCGAGTTCGACGGCAACGACATGGCGGGCCGCCACAGCCGGTCGGACATGGCCGCGCTGCGCCGGCGCATGCAGATGATCTTCCAGGATCCGTTTGCCAGCCTCAATCCGCGCTGGCGCGTGTTCGACATCATCGCCGAGCCGATCCGCGCCTTCGGCCTCTCCACCGGCAAGGCCGATCTCGAGGCCCGCGTCGGCGCGCTGCTGCGGCAGGTCAAGCTGAACCCGGCCGACGGCCGCAAGTATCCGCATGAGTTCTCGGGCGGCCAGCGCCAGCGCATCTCGATCGCGCGCGCGCTGGCCAGCGAGCCGGAGTTCCTGGTGTGCGACGAGCCGACTTCGGCGCTCGATGTCTCGGTGCAGGCGCAGATCCTGAACCTGATGGTCGACCTGCAGCGGCGCCTGCAGCTCACCTACCTGTTCATTTCGCACAATCTGGCGGTCGTCTATCACATCTCCACGAGGGTGGGTGTGATGTACCTCGGCCGCATGGTCGAGGTCGCTCCGACCGACACGCTGTTCCGGCGGCCCAAGCATCCCTACACACGGATGCTGCTCGACACGATCCCCGACCTCGAGATGACGGGACGCCCGCGCAGCCCGGTCGGCGGCGAAGTGCCGAGCCCGATCAATCCGCCCTCGGGCTGCTCGTTCCATCCGCGCTGTCCCTTCGCCAACGACCGCTGCAAGGCCGAGCGGCCCAAGGCGCTGCCGATCGAGGGCGGCACGGTCGCCTGCCACGCCATCGAAGAGGGACGGCTGCCGATCGAGGACCGGACCTACGTCGCGAACAGCTGACGCCGTCTGGTCCAAAGGATCGTTGCGGCCGGATCAGCCAACTGGCGACAACCCTTACCAGCTCACCCTGAGGCCGCCGTAGAGGGCGTGGGTGCTTGTGCCGTTGCCCGTCTCGCCGTCATAGCGGCCGTAGAGGGACACGCCCGGGGCGACGGTGGTGTTGGCGGCGAGGCTGAAGGTGGCGGCATCGCGTGTCGGCGTGGCGCCGAACACGGTGAAGTTGGCGCCCGGTGCGCCGGCGAAGCTGGCGGTGACCGGCCGCGTCGTGTCGGCATACTCGTGCGCCCAGCCCAGGCGCAGCTGCAGCGCCAGCTTCTCGCGCCCCTCGGGACCGAAGGCGCCGGCCAGCTCTGCGCCCAGCACGCTGCGCGCCGAGCCGGTGGTCTGCGGCGCGACGGTGAGGTTGAGCGATCCCGCGCCGCTCTCGCTGAAGCCCAGCTGGCTGTTGGTCGTGCCCTGGAAGCGGGCGAACGGCGTGATCGAGGCGGCGGCCGGTTCGTTGATCCCGATCCGGTAGCCGGCCTCGAGCTGGCCCAGGAACTGGTTGGCGCCGACGCGGCCCTGGGCGATGCGGGCGGCCAGGTTGGGCACCACGATCTGGCGGGTCATCTGGTTGTCGTTGTAGCCGTAGCCGGCCAGGCCATCGAGGTAGAAGGCGGCCTGTGTGAAGGAGGCGTAGAGGCTGGCCTGGTAGCTGTTGGTGGTGCCCTGGCCGCTGAAGCCGCTGGCCCACTGGTTGCCGTTGGCGTAGCCCACGGCGAAGCCGGCCAGGAAGCGGGGATCGAAGCGGTAGTCGGCGCCGGCGGCGAAGCCGCTGGCGTTGTAGGACAGGGCGCCGGCGTTGGCGTTGCCGGCGACGCTGCCGGTGCCGCCGAGCGCGCTGCCCCACAGGGTCCACGGGGTGGCGGCCTCGCCGTCGCAGACCTCGGCGGATGCCGCCTCGCAGGCCTGGGCGACGGCGACGCGGGTGCCGCTGGCGAAGCCGCCGCGGGCGAGACTCATCTGCTGCCCCATCATGTTCATGAACAGCAGGCCGCCGCCCAGGTTGGCGGTGCCGAAGCCGGAGTAGTTCTGGCCGCTGAGGGCATTGAGGGCAGCCTGGCCCTGGCCCTGGGTGTAGGTGGCCATGGTGCCGATGACGGTGGCGAGGTCGCCGCTCGATCCGGCGACGCTCTGGTCAAGCACGCGGCCGACGGCGGCCTGGTTGGGCGTGGCGGCGCCGGCGCCGAAGCCGCCGGGCCTGAGGGTGAGATAGACGTTGTTGGTGTCGTAGGCGAGCGAGGGCTGCAGGAAGGGATAGAGGCTGTTGGCGCCGGCGTAGGTGCCGGTGACGCCGCCGGTGGCATTGAGGATGGTGTAGGTGGTGCTGGGGGCATAGACGCCGGATGCGGCGGTGAGTGTCACGGTGCCGCCGGCGATGGTGGCGGTGCCGGGGGCGCCGGTGACGTTGATGCGATCGGCCTGTCCGGCGGCATTGGTCTCGACCTGGTAGCTGCTGCCGGCGGCCTGGGTGTAGGCGCCGACGACGTTCAGCGTGCCGATGGAGTTGCCGGGCGAAGCGATGCCGTTGGTGGTGACGGTGCCGAAGATGGTGCCGGTGCCGCCGAGATTGCCGAATGCGCCCACGGTGACGTTGCTGGTGATGCTGCCGTTGACGGCCAGGCGGCCGCCGGTGATGGAGGGGGGGCCGGTGTAGGTGTTCACGCCGGTGAGCGACAGCATGCCCGACCCCTGCATCGTCAATCCGCCGGTGCCGGTAAGCGTACCGGCGAACGCCGTGCTGCCCTGTTCGGCCACGGTCAGCGTGCCGGCGCCCAGCGCAATCGTGCCGCCGAGGCCCGACAGCGATCCGATGGTCACGTTGTTGCCGTTGAAGTCGAGGCTGCCGCCGTTGACCGTGAGCGGACCGGTCGTGGGCAGCGAGGCGCCAGCGTCGAGCAGCAGCGTGCCGGCATTCACCGTGGTGCCGCCGGTGTAGCTGTTGGCGCCGGACAGGGTGAGCACGCCGAGGCCGTTCTTCGTGAGACTGCCCACGCCGGTCACCGCCGTGCCGAGCACGACGTTGGAGCCGTTGGTGTCGAATGTGCCGCCGCCCGCGCCCATGGTGACCGAGCGCGCCAGGGCGGAAGCTCCCGTGATGTTTCCGGTAGCCAAGAGCGTGCCGCCGTTCAGTGTGAGTCCTCCCGACACGTGGCCCAGTCGCACGTCCGAATCGATCGCGACGGTGCCGCCGCTCACGATCGTGCCGCCGGTGTAGGTGTTGGTGCCCGACAGGGTGAGCACGCCGAGCCCGTTCTTGGTGAGACCGCCCGTTCCTGTAATTGCCGAGCCGAGCACGACGTTGAAGCCGTTGGTGTCGAAGGTACCGCCGCCTGCGCCTATGGTGACCTGGCGCGCCGGATTCATGTCAATGCTGCCGCCGGCCACAAGTGTCCCGTTGTTCAGAGTGAGGCCGCCTGACGGGTCGCCCAGCCCAGAATCGGCGATGATCCCGAGGGTCGCGCCACCTGTTGCTGTAGTGCCGCCGGTGTAGCTGTTGGTGCCGGTCAGGTTTACCAGCCCGCCGCTGATCGTGAGACCACCCGAACCCGAGATGTCGCCGGAAATCGTGCCGGTGCCCGTTTGTTCGATCGTCGTTGCACCCATCAGGAACGTGGAAAGGCTCGAGGCGAAGCCATCGAAAAACGGCACCGTGCCAATGAGCGACAGACCCGACCAGGAGTCCCTCTTGTCCCAAGTCTTTTTGGTGTGGGTCTTTCTGTACCCGACGTAACCCCCAACATCATCGTAGAAATAGATGAAGTTCTCATAGAATTGCCTGCCTGTATTGATGAACCCTGCGCCACTGTCGCCGGCGCTCTCAACGCGACCCGGCGGCGTATCGTTGGGATCAGGTGCAATGTAGGTGAAGGATGCGGCCTTTCCGGCCTGTCCGGGTAGCCAGACCTCGATCTTGGTGCCCTCGATCGCGCACTCATCGTTGCCGTTGCACGTAGTAGTTTGGAACCCGTTATTCGGCCCGGGATTCAGGAACATGTAGTCGATGCCGGTGTCGGGCAGCAGGTTGCCAGGATTGGTACTCGTGCCGTCGTTGACCCGTACCGTCATCGGTGCCGTCGACCAGGGTACCCCTGCCGTCGCAAAACTCTTCGACGTGTCCGGCACCAGCTTGATGATGCCGAAGTTCTGCGTCGCCGCAGTGCTGAGGCCGAGTGTGATGCCTGTGTTGCTGACGACATAGCCCTGCCGCAGCGTGCTGAGCAACGCCCCGGAGGTGAGCGAGGTGATATTCGTGAAAGCGTTGATCGTGCTGCCAGCCGGCGCGACCGTGGACATCTGGTCGCGATCGTAGCCGACGCCCATGTAGGCAATCGGACTCGGCGCCACGCACCCGCTGCTAGTACAGAATTGGTCGACCGCCAAAACGGTCACGCGCG
Source organism: Rhodospirillales bacterium (assembly GCA_013205335.1). Taxonomy (GTDB): domain Bacteria; phylum Pseudomonadota; class Alphaproteobacteria; order Reyranellales; family Reyranellaceae; genus Reyranella. The sequence goes on along the minus strand of JABMNB010000615.1, from coordinate 952 downwards.
AGGTCGCAAGCTGAGGACCGGCGGTACCTGGCGTATTGCTGTTGCCGACTGTGGCAGTTTGCATGATCCCCACGTCGGTCTGGTAGTAGGTGCCTTTGTACGTGATATTGCTGCTCGTATAGGTGACCGACCCTGGTCCCTGAGGGATGTCATTCACTCCGGGTTTGAAGTACTCGGGACTGACGACAATGCCGGTCGACCCCGTATCCATGGTGAAGGCCGTCGGAGCTCCACCGGTCAGTTGCATGAAGACGGTCGCCCCTTTCGTCGCCGACGAGTTCAGGGGACCATTGGCGAAGGAAATGAACGGCAGGCTGGTGTAGCTACTATAGTAGTTATAGTTTTGCTGATCCTGCGCCCGTCCCGTGGAGCTGAGGGTCAGGGCCAGGGCCAGTAGCACTGTGCCCACAAGTGAATGCCGAAAAACAATAGACGCCGCGTAAGCTGCAGGCTGTACGGCCGTCCTGACCACCATAAATCACCCCTGTCACCGCAGGGTGCAGAACTTGCCACCGTGCACTTGCGCCGACATTCTCAGCACGGAACCTTGGGCCGATGCATTCGAAATATCCTCCTGAACTTTGAATAATGCGTCAAGGGCAATCCCGGAGTATCAGGCGTCGCAGAAGCGAAGTGGCGCGCAATCCGATCCTGTTCAGGAGCAGCTTAGATGCACTGGGAGGAAGCTTAGAAAGCTTGCCGTCTTTGGACGCGTCGTATCGGAATGCTCTTGCGCCTAAACCCGCATTTCCCGAATGAACCATTGAACTGAGCCGATCCGAATCTATTTGAGCCATAGAATTCAGCGTCTTGTTTGATCGGTTCGGGGTCGCAGATGGTTCAGCCAGCGGGTGAAGCGCAATCCGATGCTCTCCGGCTCGATTTTGACCACCGCCTCAAGCTTGAGTTCCACGGTTCGAGTGTCACCTCCGATGCAGGCTTGCTCGCCTAT
>JABMNB010000614.1 GCA_013205335.1 Rhodospirillales bacterium | reverse complement strand
CGACAGACTAGGGTCATTCCGGGAGGAAAAAAACATGTTCGATCTTGTCATCAAGGATGCGGAAATCTTCGATGGCGCCGGCTCGGCGCCCGTGCGCGGCGACCTCGGCGTGAAGGATGGCAGGATCGTGGCGGTGGGCGGGAAGCTCGGTGCCGCGAAGGAAACGATGAAGGCCGATGGCCTGGCACTGGCGCCCGGCATCATCGACGGCCACACCCACTACGACGCGCAGATCACCTGGGATCCGTTCGTCGATCCCTCGCCGGCGCTGGGCGTCACCACCGCCATCCTGGGCAACTGCGGCTTTACCATCGCGCCCTGCAAGCCGGCCGACCGCGACCTCACCATGCGCCACCTCACGCACGTCGAAGGCATGTCGCTCGACGCCTTGCGCGCAGGCATCCGCTGGGAGTTCGAGAGTTTTCCGCAGTATCTCGACATGCTGCAGCGGCTGGGCGTCGGCCCCAACGTCGCCTGCTTCTCCGGCCACTCGTCCGTCCGCACCTGGGTGATGGGCGAGGAGGCCACCGAACGTACCGCCACCGACGAGGAGATCGCCAGGATGGTGGCCCTCGTGCGCGAAGGCATGGCCGCCGGTGCCGTGGGCTTTGCCTCCTCCACCGCCGAGGCGCACAACGGCGAGGGCGGCACGCCCATGCCGTCGCGTCTGGCAGACGATCGCGAGCTGCGCGCCCTGGTCCGCGCCATGGGCGACAGCGGCCGCGGCGTCTACATGCTGACCAAGGGCAGCAAGACCTCCATTCCCTATCTGGAGGAGCTGGCCGTCGAGGCGCGCCGCCCCGTCGTGATCGCCGCCCTCTTCCATTCCAACACCAATCCCACGGCGGCCTTCACCACCCTCGACCAGGTGAACGCAGCACGCGGGCGCGGGCGCCAGCTGGTGGCACAGACCTCCTGCTGCCCCCTCAGCATGGATTTCACCTTCAAGAGCCCCTACCTGTTCGAGAGCATGGAGTCGTGGAAGCCCGCCATGGCGGCGCACGGCGACGAGGCCCTCAAGAAAGTCTATCGCGACCCGTCGTGGCGCGGTGCGGTCAAGCGCGAGATCGAAGCGGCGCGCGGCCGGCTGGTGTTCAACGGCGAATGGGACAAGCTGTTCATCGTCGAGACCGCCAAGCCCGAGAACCGCAAGCTGGAAGGGGCCACGTTGGCCCAGCTCGCCACCGCCGCCGGCAAGGAGCCGCTCGACTTCATCCTCGACTTCGCGCTGTCGGAGGATCTCGACACCCAGTTCGTGGCCCAGCTCCTGCACAACGACGAGAAGGCCGTCGGAAAAATTCTCGCCGACCCCAACACGCACATCTCCTTGAGCGATGCCGGCGCCCATCTCACCTTCTTCTGCGACGCGGGCTTCGGCCTTCACCTGATGGGCCACTGGAGCCGCGATCTCGGCGTGCTCGACCTGCCGCAGGCCGTGCATCGCCTGACCGGCCAGCCGGCCAGGCTGTTCGGCCTGAAAGGCCGCGGCCTGCTGCGTGAAGGCTATGCCGCCGACCTGATGCTGTTCGATCCGGCGACGGTGGCGCGCGGGCCCAAGCGCCGCGCCCACGACCTGCCCTCGGGCGCCGCACGGCTCACCACTTCGGCGATCGGCCTGCATGGCGTCTGGATCAACGGCGTGAAGGCTGCCGACGAAAAGGGCTTCTGCGCCGACCCGGCCTCGCGGCCCGGCAATGTGCTGCGCTCGTTTGCTTCCTAGGAGCGTGTGCGCAGGTAGACGGCGACGGCGCGGCCGGAGAGGTAGGTCGCGCCAAGACCGGCAAGGCTGGTCGCATAGGGCACCCAGGCGGCCGCCGACCCGATGACCAGTGGCGCCAGGGTGGCGGCGATCATCGCCGCCGCGATGGCTAGCGTGGCGAGCAGCCCGTCACGCGCGCCGGGCAGCCGGACCAGGCCGTAACTGTCGACCTCGGCGTTGATGAAGAAGCCGCGGACGATGCCCAGCACGAAGCCCACCGCGAGCGCCGTGCGCAGCAGCCACGGCTCGCGATTCTCCGGCGTGACGAAGCCCATCATGATGTAGGCGCAGACGAAGGCCAGCACCGGCGGCACCAGCAGCAGGCTTCGCGTCCGCGACTGTCCCTGCCACTCCGCGAGCGACAAGTAGAGGCAGGCCGCGATGGCGGCCACGGCCATGAAATGCCGAAGATTCAGAGCCCACTCCCCCAAGACCATCCAGGACTTCCCCAAGCCCACGACCCTAGGTAACTCAGCTCGCGGAGCGTGTCACGGCCACCGCGTTACACCACGTGCCGCATTGCCCAGCGCGCCGTCGAGGCCGCCATCGCCGCTCTCTCGCCCCGGCTCGGCATAGCTCACCATGTTGACGTCGAGCGCGCCCAGCCGCACCGCGAAGGTCGAATAGGAGATGCTGATCGGCCCGTCATGGGCATCTCGCAGACCATAGGTCCAGCGGCCGGCATGCCAGAAATTGCCCCCGCCACGAGGCGTCGGCCGCACGAAGGTGCCGAGCCCGTAATGAACGCCGCTACCCACCTGCTTGCCGTCCGGAGACATCATCCATTGTCGCGCCCGCTGGCCGATGGCCGGATTGCCCTGGGCAAAGGCCTGATAGAAGCGGCCGTACTCGGCCAGCGGCATGCGCCAACCGCCGTAGCTCGCGAGGATGCGCCAGGCCGGCTCGAGCATGGCCTCCCGCGCGCCCAGGGGCGTCAACACCGCCTCCTTGCAATAGCTCTCGTAGGGCTGCCCGGCCGCCTCCTCGATGATCGCGCCCAGCATCAGGTAGTTCGCGTTCGAGTATTCGAAGCGTTCGCCCGGCGCGTACTGCAGCCTCCTGGCGAACAGCCAGCGGAGTTGCTGCTCGAAGGCAGTGCGTCCGCCCGAGCTGCGGCGCAGATAGTTCGCCATGTCGACGGCGCTGCCGATCGACGGACCGAAGCCGGCGCGATGGACCAGCAGTTCGGAGACCGTGACCGGCAGGAGGCGCGGGTCTGCCGGCCGGCCAATTCGCGCCATCGTTCGGGCGAGCGCCTGCGCAACAGGTGTTTCGAAGGAAAGCGTCCCCCGCTCAATCAGCGTGGCGATGCAGACGCCGGTCACCGCCTTCGAGAGGCTGGCGTAGGGGACCGAGGCCCCGGCGGCGAGACGGCCCATCGTCGCCTCATGCACGGGCTGGCCGGCATGCATGACCACGAGACCGCCGCGCGTGCGCTGGGTCTGGGACATCCAGTCCCGCCAGGCCTGTTCGATATCCGCCACACCCTGGGCGGTGGCGGGCCCGGCGGCACCGACGACGAGCAGGATGAAAAGAACGAGCAGCCTCACGACATCGCCCGCCGGCGCGCAACCTCGACGAGGGCGCGCGGGCTGTCGCCAGGCGAGGACTTGTTGCGCTTCACCTGTCCGCATTTCAGGCATTTGTGCACGAGGATGTAACGGCCGCGCGCCTGTTCGACGGCGGTCGGCTCCATCAGCCCGCCGCACTCCGCGGCGCGGTCGCCGGGATTTTCGTCGACATGCTTGCTGCACAGGCAGGTCGGGCAATGGTTGGTGAAGCCATTGCCTTCGACGGCGGTGCCGCAGCGCTCGCAGGTGAAGTTCTCGATATTGCGGGTGAAGAGCCGGGCCATGGCCCCAGTTTCGCATCGACGCCGAGCCTGCGCCATGCGGTGGCTGAGATGCAAGGAAAGGCGGGCACCAGAGCTGCACCCGCCTTTCGCGTCAGAAGGTTGGAGTTCTAGCGATAGTAGCCGTCGTTGCGCGGCGTGGTCGCGGCGCCGATCGCGGCACCACCCAGGCCGCCGACCACGGCGCCCGCGACGGGGGAGCCCATGGTCGAGCCGACCACGGCGCCGGTGCCGGCGCCGATGGCGCCGCCGGTCAAGGCGCGGTCCGTCGGATTGTTGCCGCAGGCCGCAACGCCTAGGCCGAGAGTCGCAACCACCGCGATATTCATGAACTTGAGCATGAGAGCCTCCTGACTGATAAACTGTTGGTGTGGCAACGCCATGGGGGGCCGCCGGTTGCGTTCAGCGGGTCACTTGTGGTGCCTGATCGCGCCGCGGGCACAATCAGCCGATGGGGCGGCCAGACAATGCTGCTTGCGCGCAGAGTTGGCCTGATTTCGTATTGGATCGGAGCTTTCGCCCTTCACGACGTTGGCGTTTGATCTGCACGAAGCGCCCTGGTTCACGCACTTCCGAAAAGGGTCTCCGGTCGCGGCGCCGCCACTCGGGGAGAGGGTTTGGAAACCGCAACCGGAGGGCCAGCCCTTGCGGGCCGGCATTCGTCTAATGCAGGCCGCACCAGCCGGTTGCCGGTGCGGCTGACTCCTGTGTGCGTCCTACTGAATGACGATCTCGACGCGGCGGTTCTGCGGCTCGCGGACATTCGGGCCGGTCTGCACCAGCAGACCCTGCTCGCCACGACCCAGGACGGCGATGTTGGTCGCCGGCACGCCTTCACGCGCCAGCGCATCCTTGACGGCGTTGGCGCGACGCAGCGACAGCGCCATGTTGTAGGCTTCCGTGCCCGACGTGTCGGTGTGGCCGGTCGCGGTGATGCGCGCATTGCCCTTCTGCTTGTAGGCGGACGCGGCCTGACGGATCGTGTTCAGCGCCTGCTCGCTCAGGTTGGCGCGGTCCCAGTCGAAGAACACCATGAACGATGGCGGGGCGACGGCCGGGGCCATCGGCGGCGGCGGGGCAGCGGCAGGCTGGCCGAACTTGTAGCTGATGCCCAGCATCGCGGTGATGTTGTTGTTCTGGTACGCGGCGGGGTTCGTCGTGCCGTAATAGCGGCCGTCGAGGTTGACGCGGAAGTTCTGGTCGACGTTCCAGCCCAGGCCGACGATGCCCTGGTAGGCGAACTGCGTGCTGCAGAGAGAGCAGCCGTTGATCGAGGAGTCGGCGAAGGCGATACCGGCACCGGCGCCGACATACGGCGTGATGGTCGCGCCGGGGATGAAGTCGTAGAGCAGGTTTGCCATGACGGCGAGCTGCTCGATGCGACCGCTGGTGTTGCTGAAGACGTTGCCGAAGTTGGCCGTCCCGCGACCGTTATTGGAGCGGAACACGCCTTCCAGCTCGATCCTGGGGCCCACGAAGTCGTAGCCGACGAAGCCGCCGGCCGCGAAGCCGACGTCCATGTTGTAGTTGTTGCTGTTCATCAGCCAGTTCATACTGCCTTCACCACCGACGTAGATGCCGGGGTTGGACGGGCCGGGGCTCCACATCGACTGGGCATTGGCGGCCATTGGAACGGCCATCAATACTGCTGCAGCGAGAAGTGCCTTTTTCATTTTCAATGTTCCCACGTTGGTGACGCGTCCCGGGCTGCAGGGACGCGCCCGACCAACGGGGGCTGAGCGCATTAAGTTGCCCTTACCGGGGAACCGGGGGCCACTCGCTCCACCACCGTGGCGGTAGAGCAACAGTCTTTCGGCGGGCCTACTGCATGAACCAGCCGTGGCTGACCACGGCGGACTGGCCGGTATGCACCGTGCTCTTGGCGGCGGCGTAAAAGAGGACCGCGTCGGCCACGTCGTCAGTCGTGGTGAACTGGCCGTCGACCGTGTCCTTGAGCATGACGTTCTTGATCACCTCTTCTTCGGTGATCTTCAGTTCCGCGGCCTGCTCGGGAATCTGCTTCTCGACGAGTGGCGTGCGCACGAAGCCCGGGCACACGACGTTGGACGCGACGTTGTACTCCGCGCCTTCCTTGGCCAGCACCTTGCTGAGACCGATCAGGCCGTGCTTGGCGGTGACGTAAGGCGCCTTCAGCTTGGAGGCTTCCTTGGAATGCACCGAGCCCATGTAGATCACGCGGCCGTACTTGGCCTTGTACATGTGCTTCAGGCACGCCTTGGTGGTGAGGAAGGCGCCGTCGAGATGGATCGACAGCAGCTTCTTCCAGTCGGCGAAGGGGAAGTCGACCAGCGGCTTGACGATCTGGATGCCGGCGTTGCTCACCAGGATGTCGATCTTGCCGTACTTGGCGATGGTGTCGGCAACACCCTTCTCGACCTGCTCTTCGTCGGTGACGTTCATGGCGACGGCGAAGGCATCGCCACCCTTGGCCTTGATCTCGTTCGCGGTCGCGTTGGCGGCATCGAGATTGAGGTCGGCGATCACCGGCGTGCCGCCCTCGGCGGCGATGCGCAACGCGATCTCCTTGCCGATGCCGGAGGCGGCGCCAGTGACGATGGCAATTCTTCCTGTGAAGCGCGACATGGCTGAATCCTTCTCTGTGCCTGATTACTTCGCGAGATAGTCGAACACCACTTCACCAAGACCCAGCGTCAGGTCGGTGACGTAGTGGCTGGCCGAGACGACTTCACGCACCGGCAGGCGCGAGACGTCGCACATCGCGTGATCGAAAAACTGAAGCGCCGCCGGGCCCGACCAGGCGCCCTTCAGGGTGACGTCCTCGCAGTAGTAGCGCACCAGCTCGCAGATGCGCGGCGTGCAATCGACGTGCGGGATGATCTTGATCATGAAGGCGGGCTTGGCGAGTGCCTTGATCAGCGGTGCATGGTCGATTTCGCGGTGCTTGTAGCCCATGGTGGCGTTGACGCAGAGCACGGAACCGTAGTGCAGCGTGCAGACCAGCGTCTCGTTCTCATGCTTGATTTTCGGCGAGGCGAGCTTCTTGGGGAATCCCCAGATCTCGCGGCCGCCGGCGATCGGCGAATTGTCGTCGAGATACATGGCGTGCACGTAGCCGCCTTCCTGCACCTGGCCGTCCTTGTCCTTGAAGCGCACCGGGATGACCTGTCCGGTCTCGGTATAATCGCCGAAGCCCGTAGAATCGGGCATGCGGATGAATTCGTAGTTCACCGTGTCGCCCACGACCTCGAGCGGCTCCGGCACCAGCGCGCGCAGCACGTCGGGATCGGTGCGATAAGTGATGACGACGAATTCGCGATTGTAGAACTTGTAGGGCGGCCGCGGAAAACTCGGGTTGTTCAGCGGCATCGCGAAGGCATTCTTGCGGACGTCGTCGATTTTCATTTCGGGGTCTCCTTGCGGCCCTGCAGGGCCAGATCGAACGTGAACACACCGTCCGGGCTGGTCGGACGCTGCAATACTTCGGGATGCTTCAGCGTCTCTGTCATGTCGGCGTAGCCCGAGGCCCAATGCTCTTCCATCGTGCGGCGCGAGAACTCGATGTCCTTCCCGGCTCCTTCATATGATCGCGCGCGATAGATCGTCTGGATGATGTTGTAGACCTTGCTGTCGGCGCCTTGGGCCAGCAGTTCGGCTTCCGGAGTCTGGCGCAGCTCTGCGGGCAGTTCGCCCAGCAGCTTGGCGGTGGCGCGGCGCAGCGCCTGCATCTGGCGGAACTGGTCGGTACCGGCGCGCGTGCGGCTGGAGTAGCGGATGTCCTTCACGCGCGTATCGACCTCGATCATGTCGCGCGGCAGCTCGCCACGCGCGCTCCACAGGTCGATCTGGAAGGCGAGCGTGTCGGCGCGCAGGCGGGCGTCGAGCACCCATAGCAGCGGCGTGTTCGAGACGACGCCGCCATCCCAGTAGAACTCGCCGTCGACTTCGGCTGCGGGAAAGCCCGGCGGCAGCGAACCGCTGGCAATGACGTGCTGCGAGCCGACCTTGTGCGTGTCGTTATCGAAGTAGATGAAATTGCCGGTCTTCACGTTGGTGGCGCCGACGCTGAAGCGCATTTCCTTGGCGTTGATGCGGTCGAAATCGACCAGGCGCTCGAGCAAGGCCTTGAGCGGCGAGACGTCGTAGTAGGCGAGGTTGCCGGGATTGCCGGCGGGCGTGAACATCGGCGGCGGAAAACGCGGCTTGAAGAAGTCCGACGCGCCAAACAGCAACGTCTCGAACGCGCGCATCTGGTTCACGAACTGGTGCTGCATGTCGCTGGTGAAATCGAAGCCCTGCATCGTGGGCAAGCCCATCGGCGGCTTGGTGATGGTCTCCCAGAAAGTGCGCAGCTTTTCGATGCGCTGCTCCGGCGGGTTGCCCGCGATCAGCGCGGCGTTGATGGCCCCGATCGAGATGCCGGCGACCCAGTCGGGATGGAGATTGGCCTCGGCCAGCGCCTGATAGACGCCGGCCTGGTAAGAGCCCAGGGCGCCGCCGCCTTGCAGCAGCAAGGCGACTCGCTCGAAGGGCGGGCGGGGTCGGGGGACGGACTGGATACTGATCTCGTTTTCTCCTTTGTGGTGCGTCGCCGTCGCGGCGCTTTCTGACGGGCCGGCCGGATGTCCGCAACGGGGGGTCCGCAATTTCCGGACCGAAGCCTAGGCCACCCACATTGTGGCGGCGTTACAGATGCGAATAAGAACCGTCAACCGCCGCCGAGAACGGTTTTGAAGGCGAGCCGGCACGGGCGGCTCACATAATAGGCGCTCCAGAGGGCAGGAGGTAGCCTCATCGCCTCGTAGTCGCCCGCAGTCGGGGTGAAGGCAAGCTTCAGGGCTCCCTTGATCCGGTCGACCGTCCGGTCGCACAGGAGGAGATCGGCGAAGTGCTCGACCTTCGGCGGAGGCGGCAGACTGCGGCGCATCCGCCCCGCCACCGCGACGGCCCGTTTCCGTACCCGGTCGCTGGCGGCGACCCGGGACTCGAGCGCACTGGGAACGGCGGTATCCAACAGCTCGTGCGCCACCGCACAGCCCAACAGAACGGCGTCGCCGCAGCCCCGGGCCTGCGCGCGCACATGCAGGCCCGCCCAGTCGAGATCGCGATGCCGCTCGATCATGCGGGCGAAATCGCTCACCCACTTCAGCATCTTCCAGCCTTCCTTCGTGCCGTGCCCGGCCAGCATCAGCGCCATGTCCGGCGCCGAGAGAACCGGAACATCGTGGCCTCCGACAGACATGACAGGTGGGTCGCCCCAGATTTCGTCCGGCGCCAGGGGGAAGGGCACGTGCGTGCCGCTGAAGTCCCAGTGCAGGTCGATGGCGGCACCATCGTCGGGCCGGGTTAAGGCATATTGCTGCTGTGGGGCCAGAAAGGCGCGACGGAATCTGCGGTCGCCCTGGGGGCTGGCGTAACCCATCGACACGATCACGTCTTCAGCATCGTCGACCTGTCGCCGGGGTACGATCACATCGACGTCGTTGTGTTCGCGTTCGGCGAGGCCGCCGTAAAGCGCGAGCGCCAGCGTCGGACCCTTGAAGGCGACGAAGGGGATCGATCGGTCGGATAGCAAAGACGCCAGGCGGTGAAGCTCGCTGGCGAGGGCCAGCGTTTTCAGGAGGTGGTGCTGGCGAAAGTGCTCGAGATCCGTTTTCTCGTTGTCCGGTATCGTCTCCCAGGAGAGTTCTCCCAGGCAGTGCAGAAGGGCGGGCCGGACCCCGTGGGCGGCAGCGAGGCATATGAGCGCCTGGTGATCGATGCCTTTGCGAAGCAGCTCCCGCAGGCGCGTCAGATCAGGCCGCGGACACGCTGCGAGACAGAGAAGCTGGAATTCCGCCGTCACCTCGACACCGGCGGTCACGCCGTCGAGGCAATCATCTCAGGCGGCGGAGTCCTGGGACAGGCCATTCATGCCGCCGCGGCCGGTGTTGCGGTTCCTTCGACCGTCGCGGCT
>JABMNB010000613.1 GCA_013205335.1 Rhodospirillales bacterium | reverse complement strand
AAGGTTTATGGGACGGAAGAAGGCACCCTCAGAGGTTGGGCCCTGGCTCACGATCCGAACCAGCTGGCGACAATCGAAGTCCGGGTGGGCGGGCAAGCCGTTCAGCGCTGCTACGCCGATCAGTTTCTGCCGTGGCTGAGGAAGATGACGCCCCACGGAGTTGGCGGCTTCGAGATGTCCTTGCCGGCAGGACTGACGGTGGGAAAAAGCCCCATTCGTGTGATGATCGCCGGGACGGAGAAGGACCTCGAAGGTTCTCCGCTCACCCTTTGACTCAAACAGACCGTGTCAGCGCCGACAGACGCTTGTCCAACAGTTCGAGCGCCAACAGAACTTCCGCACACACCCGCTGGAAGGCGTAGAACCAGCCGGCCTTGCCGTCGAGCACGGCGCCCTTCGCGAACAGTACGTAGCCCAGCACCAGAATCGGCGCCGGCCAGCCCATCAGGCGCAGTCTGTCGACGCGGCCCAGGCGGTCTCGCGGTGTCTCGAGAAGGTGCGCCGCCTCGCGCGCTGCGTATTTGAGCTGCGAGCCCAGCCAGCGCGACAGCGGCTTGCGGTCGTCGTGATAGATCGCACCCTTGAGGTTCGAGACTCGTCCCTGCAGGCGGATGCGATGCCCGTGTCCTTCGTTCTCGTAGCGTGCCCCCGCCACGCGATAGAGCACGGCACGGGGCGGATAGAGCGTTCCACGCAAAGCATGGCCGTAGATGCGGTAGACGAACGCTGCCTTGTAACCCGCGTCCCCGGCCGTCGGCTGCAGGTCCGCCAGTTCCGAGATGAAAGGATCGCTCAGCTCATAGTCGGCATCGAGCGACAGGACCCAGTCGGTGCGAATATGGGACAGCCCGAAATTGCACTGCCCGGCGAAGCTGTCGAACGGCCGGTGCTTGACCTCGATGCGTCCATCCTTCGCCAGAACGTCGAGTGTGCCGTCGGTGCTGCCGCTGTCGACCACGACGATGCGCCTGGCCCAGTCGAGCTTTGCCAGCGTCCGCTCGATGTTCTGGATCTCGTTGAAGGTGATCAGCAGTGGCGTGACGCTATCGCGGTTCATGCGCGGCGGCTCAGCGGGCCTTGGCCTGCATCGCTCGGCCCCGGCTTTCCGTCATCCACGTCCAGGTGCTGCGAATGATGTCGTCGATCGCCGAATGAGCCGGCGTCCAGTCGAGCGCCTGCCGCACCAGCGAGACGTCGGCCACCAGCACCGGTGGATCGCCTACCCGCCGCGGCGCCTCGACGGTACGGATCTCGCGGCCCGTGAGAGCTCGCGCCCGCTCGATCAGCTCCCGGATGCTGGCGCCATGGCCGGCGCCGAGATTGTAAGCCTGGTAGCTGCCCGCCTGGCAATGCGTCAGCGCCGCGACATGGGCCGCCGCAAGGTCGGTCACGTGCACATAGTCGCGCACGCAGGTGCCGTCTTGCGTGTCGTAGTCGGTGCCGAAGACGGAAATGCTCGGCCGGATGCCGTGCGCCGCCTGCAGCACCAACGGAATGATATGGGTTTCCGGATCGTGCTCCTCGCCCAGTTCCCCCTCGGGATCGGCCCCGCCGGCATTGAAGTAGCGCAGCGCGATCGCGCCCAGACCGTGCGCGGCGCAGGCGTCGCGCAGGATTTGCTCGCCCATCAGCTTGGTTCGGCCATAGGTGTTGATCGGCCGCTGGCACATGCCCTCGACGACCGGCAGGCGATCGGGGACGCCATAGGTGGCGCAGCTGCTGCTGAACACGATCGAACCCACGTCATGTGCCCGCATGACCTCGATCAGCGTGATCATGCCGGCGACGTTGGTGCGGTAGTAGCGCGTCGGCTCGGTCATGGACTCGCCGACATAGGCGAGCGCCGCGAAGTTGATGACGGAGTCGGGTCTGTGCTCCCGGATCGCGGCAGCGAGCGCCACGGGATCGTTGATGTCGCCCCGGACCAGCGGGCCCCACTTCACCGCCCAGGCATGGCCGGTGTGCAGGTTGTCGTAGACAATCGGCAGGTGGCCTGCGCGGGCGAGCGCCTTGCACGTATGCGAACCGATATAGCCCGCGCCTCCCGCCACCAATACACGCACTATGCCGCCCCCCGATCGGATGCTTCTTGGGCAGGATAGCTCAAATGCATGGCTAGCGCTGAATCAGCGTGTCGCCGAGCACGAGGACATCCATCTTGGTCCGCAGGAAGCAATCGATCGCCTCCTCGGGCTTGCAGACCACCGGCTCGTTCTCGTTGAAGCTGGTGTTGAGCACGATCGGCACGCCCGTGAGGTCGCGGAACGCGGTGATCAGCCGCGCATAGCGCGGATTGCTCGACCAGGTGACGGTCTGCAGACGGCCGGTCCCGTCGACATGAGTGACGGCCGGGATCTCCTTCCGCTTTTCCTCGCGGATGCGGAACACCTGCATCATGAAGGGCACGTCGTCGTCGGTCTCGAACCACGCCGGCACCGCATCGCGCAGAATCGAAGGCGCAAACGGGCGGAAAGACTCCCGCCGCTTGATCTTGAGGTTGAGAATGTCCTTCATGTCGGCGCGGCGCGGATCGCCCAGGATCGAGCGGTTGCCGAGCGCGCGGGGCCCCCATTCCAGGCGACCCTGGAACCAGCCGATCACCTTGCCTTCCGAGATTGCCTGCGCAGTGTGGCGGCAGAGCGTCGCCTCGTCGGCGATACGCTCTATGCTGCAGCCTGCCGCGTCGAAGTCGGCGCGGCGCTGGGCGATGGCGGCGGCAATCTCGTCCGGCGTCGCCGACGGCCCCCAGTAGGCGTGGTCCATCACGAAGTGACGCGTGGCGGTTGCCCCGCCGGTCTTGTGCCAGGTCGCGAAGGCGGCACCGATCGCGCCGCCGGCATCGCCGCCCGCCGACTGGACGTAGAGCTTCTTGAAAGGCGAACGCTCGAGCACCTTGCCGTTGGCGACCGAGTTGTAGGCACAGCCGCCCGCGAGCACGACGGCGTCGACCCCGTAGCGCGCATGCAGGACGTTCAGCAGGTTGAAGAACGCGTTCTCGTATGTGACCTGGGCCGAACGCGCGATGTCGCGATGCTTGTCCTCGAGGGGCGCCGCAGGATCGCGCGCCGGCCCGAGGAGCTTCGTCAGCTGGTCGCTCCAGAGGCGTCCGCCGGAGGGAATGCCGTCCTTTACCTGGTAGTTTGCGCCCTCGCCCGAGGCGTGGCGGAAGAACCGCAGGTCGAGCGCGAAGGTGCCGTCGTTCTTGAGACGAACGATCTCCTTCATCTGCTCGACATAGGCCGGCTGGCCATAGGGCGCGAGGCCCATGACCTTGTACTCGTCGCCATAATGCGGGAAGCCGATGAACTGCGTCATCGCCTCGTAGAAGACGCCCAGCGAATGTGGAAAATAAACGCGGCCGTCGACTGACAGGCTTCCGCCCTCGCCCAAGCCCCAGGCCGCGGAGGAAAAATCGCCGAAGCCGTCGACCGAGACCGCCACGGCCTTGTCGTAGGGCGAGACCAGGAAGGCCGAAGCGAGATGGCAGAGATGATGCTCGACCATGTGCGCCGTGCCGCGGAACTCCTGCTCCGGGAGATGGCGCTTCAGGTTGCCCGCGATGTCGGCCCGCTCGCCGCGATTGCGCAGCCGGCTCATCACATACTCAAGACTGACACCGGAGGTCAGCGCGAAGGCAAGCTTGCGCCATCGGTT
>JABMNB010000070.1 GCA_013205335.1 Rhodospirillales bacterium | reverse complement strand
TTGATCCGTCGCCGTGCCCTGCTGGCGGCCGGCGCGCTCGCGCCCGCTGCCGCATGGGCGCAGAAGCCGTCGCAACGATCGCCGACGGAAAGCGGCTGGTACGCCAGGGGCAAGACCAAGGAACAGCCGGTGCGCTTCGCGGGCAAGGGCGGCGTCACCCTGGCCGGCACGCTCTTGATGCCGCTGTTCAGCGAGATCCAGTACGTGCCGGGCATCGTGCTGGTGGCCGGCAGCGGACCGACCGACCGCAACGGCAACAACCCGCTGGCGCCGGAGCGCATCGACCTCCTGAAGGACATCGCCGAGCTGCTGGCGCACAACGGCATCGCCTCGCTGCGCTACGACAAGCGCGGCATCGGCCAGTCGACGCCACGGCCGCGCGGCTCGCTGGAGCAGCAGGAAGCCTTCTTCGCCTGGGGCAATTTCGTGGCCGACGTCGAGGCCGCCCATGCCGAACTGCTGCGCCGTGACGAGATCAAACCCTACGCCACCGCACTACTGGGCCACAGCGAGGGCGGCCTGCTGGCGCTGGCCGCAAGCAAGGCGCTCGCGGCAAAGAAACTGCACGCGCTGGTGCTGGCCGCCACCCCGGGCCGCAAGCTCGAAGACATCCTGCGTGCCCAGATCGCGCGCGACGCGCCGCCGGCGTTGCGACTGCCGACCGACCGTGCGATCGAAGCCATCCTGGCGACCGGCCGGGTGCCAAACAACCTGCCGCGCGAGCTGGAACTGTTGTTCCCTCTCTACGCCGGGCCGTTCCTGCAAAGCCTGCTTTCGTTCGATCCGGCCGCGGCGCTGGCGGAGAGCCGGCTGGCCTGCCTGATCGTGCAGGGCGGCGCCGACCGGCAGGTGGTCCCGATGGAGGACGTGCAGCCGCTGATCGACACGCTGGGCGCGCGCGGCGTGTCGGGCGAGGCCGTGGTGATCCCGCAGGTCAGCCACAATCTGAAAGCGGTGGCCGGCCCCCTCGATCCGGGGTTCGGCGGGCCGCTGTCGCCCGCGATCGGAGCGGCCTTGCTGAAGTGGCTGGTCCCGGCCCTCGGCGCTTGATCCCTTCTCGCGGGAGGCCGATCATCGCATCGAGAGACGGAGGATAAGACATGAGCGTTACGGTGCGCCCGGTGACCAAGGCGGTCGGGGCGGAAATCCTCGGCGTCGATCTGCGCAACTTCAGCGAGGAGGAGTTCGCAGCGATCGAGCGCGCCTGGTACGCGCACTCCATGATCCTGCTGCGCGGGCAGCAGCTCAGCGACGACCATCTGCTCGCCTTCAGCCGCCGCTTCGGCGAACTCGATCCGCCGCCCAACCAGGAGCGCGGCCGCATCAGCCCCCCGGGCTATCCCGAGGTCTATGTCGTGTCGAACGTGCTCGATACGAAGGGCGATCCGATCGGCGCGCTGGGCGACGGCGAGGCCGTCTGGCACACCGACATGAGCTATCTCGACGTGCCGCCCGATGCGTCGATGCTCTATTCGCTGGAAATCCCGCCGACCGGCGGCAACACCTGGTTCACCAGCATGCAGGCGGCCTGCGATGCCCTGCCGGCGAGCCTGCGCGCGAAGATCGAGGGCCGCCGCGTGAAGCACGACGGCACCTACAATTCCGGCGGCTTTCTGCGCAAGGGCGTGACGCCGACCGACGATCCGATGGTCGCGCCCGGCGCCTGGCATCCGGCGATCCTGCGCCATCCGGTCAACGGCCGCGCCACGCTCTATCTCGGGCGGCGGCGCAACTCCCATGTCGAGGGCTATACCAAAGCCGAATCCGATGCGGTGCTGGAAGAGCTGTGGGCGCACGTCACGCAGCCGCAGTTCATCTACCAGCATGTCTGGAAGCTGGGCGACCTCGTGATGTGGGACAATCGATCGACCATGCATCGCCGCGATCCGTTCGACAAAGCGGCCCGGCGCATCATGCATCGCACGCAGATCAAGGGGACGACGAAGCCGATCGCCTTCGCCGCCTGAAAATGAAGAAACGATCGGAGGAAACATGCGGCGGCAAAAGAAGTTCTATGCCTGGGGCTACGCCGACGAGGACCTGACCCCCGACGAGATCC
Source organism: Rhodospirillales bacterium (assembly GCA_013205335.1). Taxonomy (GTDB): domain Bacteria; phylum Pseudomonadota; class Alphaproteobacteria; order Reyranellales; family Reyranellaceae; genus Reyranella. The sequence continues at coordinate 550 of JABMNB010000070.1, read as the reverse complement.
GGCCCTGGGAGGCCGAGATCGCCCAGCGCTACGGGCTCTCCAGCTTCGACGTGAAACCGCCGCCGAAGGCCGACGAGATCGTGTTGCGCAAGAGCCGCGTCGAGGTGCCGTCGGCGCTGCAGGCGATGGTGCGCACCGATCACCTGACGCGGCTGGAACACAGCTACGGCAAGGCGGGCTTCGATACGCTGCGCATGTTCATGCGGTCCGTGCCCAACCCGCCCGACGCGGTGGCATTCCCCGAGAGCGAGCAGGACATCGTGGCCGTCCTCGACTGGTGCGACCGGATCGGCGCCAAGGCGATCCCCTATGGCGGCGGCTCGTCGGTGGTGAAGGGCATCGAGCCCGCGGCGTCGTTCGACAAGGTCGTGACCATCTCGACGCGTCACATGGACAAGGTGCTGGAGGTCGATGCGGTGAGCCAGGCCGCGCGCATCCAGGGCGGCATCTACGGGCCGGCGATCGAGGACGCGCTGCGCGACACGCGCTTCACCATGCGCCACTACATGCAGGCCTATCGCTGCTCGACCCTGGGCGGCTGGATCGCCAC
>JABMNB010000010.1 GCA_013205335.1 Rhodospirillales bacterium | reverse complement strand
TGTGGTAATCTTCTTCACGGCGTTGCTCTCCTTCGTTGGATTCGACACCCCGAGCCTAACAGGCTCAAGGTGAGCAACGCCTACTTCACAATTTCAACAGAGGCCGGGACATCCCCCTGACACCTGCTGATTCAGCTATAGCGATTGGTGCGGTATCGTCTGCAGAGGGGGAGCAATCGACAGCTCTTGGTTCAGGCACCCAGGCGATGGCTGAGGGTGCAACTGCCGTGGGATCTGGCGCAGCAGCCTATAACACCAATTCTACGGCGATTGGTTATGGTGCTATTGTGAGCAGTAACAATTCGGTTGCCCTCGGAGCTGATTCAGTCGCCTCCGGCATTCACACGGGCGCATACAGCATAAACGGAGGGGTGGTGGCCGGTGCGCCTTTCGCCGCAAACGGCGTTGTGAGTGTGGGTAGTGTCGGCACAGAACGTCAGATGCAGAATGTTGGTGCAGGTGTTGTCAGCGCAACGTCGACTGACGCGGTGAATGGTTCACAACTGTTCTTTGTTGGAACCGCTTTAAACACTGCTGCGTCCGGTGCGGCCGCATCATTGGGTGGCGGTGCGGGGTGGAACGCCGGTGCCGGTACGTGGACTGGACCGTCCTACGCACTAAACGGTGCAACTTATACAAATACCGGATCGGCGCTCGTAGCGGTGAATACCAGTGTCAACACTCTCGGCGTGACAACCGCCTCATCGCTTGGTGGTGGCTCGATTTATACGCCCGGTGGCGGCCTGAGCGCGCCAGCTTATGTTATTCAAGGAACGTCCTACAATAACGTTGGATCGGCGCTGTCCGCTGTGAATTCCAGTATCAGCGGATTGAACCAGACCGTGTCAGGTCTTGGACAAAACCTAAACGCTCTAGCGGGCCAGGTCGCAAACAACCAACGCGAAGCGCGCCAGGGCATCGCAATGGCCGCTGCAATGGCAAGCGTTGGTATGCCTACCGGGGCCGGGCGCACCGCTTGGCGCGTGAACTCTTCTTTTTACATGGGAGCAGGTGCGGTTTCGATGGGGCTGGCACACCGCCTGCCGCTGGACATTCCCCTAGCGCTCACAGCGGGAGCCTCTGTCGGCTTCAACAACACGGCCATCGTTTCCGTCGGGCTACAGGGCCAATTCTGACGAAGCTTCGGAACCTCCAGCTAAAGTGGTTGATATGGAAAGAGTTCGCATCGATGGGGAGAATTAGCGTAACGCTCGTCGGAGTGTGCGCAGCTATTGTCGCGCACGGCGCCGCCGTGGGGTGGGCGCAGACCGCGCCGACAGCGGCACCACCCGCCCCGGCCGAGCCCACAGCTCAATCGACCACTCGGCCCACCACTGTCATCGACAAGCAAGGTATGCTGATACTGATCCGGCAAACACTTACCGCGCTGGATCTTGCTAACAAGAGCGGCAATTACAGCATCCTGCGCGAGATTTCGGCGCCCGGCTTTGCGGCCACAAATGATGCGGCTCGCCTATCCGCGCTGTTCCGAAATCAGCGCGAGCGAAACCTGGACTATTCCGGTGTGCTGGTTTTCGAGCCGCAGATTACGGCGGGGCCGGAGATAACGTCCGACGGGATGCTGCGGTTTGCCGGCGTGTTTCCATCCGCTGTGAGCCAAATCAGCTTCGACATGCTTTTCGCTTCTGTCGGCGGGCAATGGAAGCTCTTCGGGCTCGCGGCGAACATGGCCTCACCCGTGCCTGCCGCTCCTATTCCCACGCCGCCATCGCAATCCAACGACGGCAAACCGATTTCTAATGCGCCCCCTCAAAAGCGCTAGCCCGAGACGCCCTCGTTGATTTCTCCAATCCTATTAAGCCAGTTCCCCCGCAATGATTGTACATGAACAACGATCCGCGATGATAAGTGCCTCTATGAAGGTCTGGGCGTCGATTTGTGCTGGTAAGCTAATAGCGTGCGGTTCTTCTGTTTGGGCTGCCGATGTGCCTGTCGGCATCCACTATTGTGGGGGCGAGAAGATCAAGCGGGAGATATCCTTCGCGATACTTCCCAAACCCGACGACCAGTGGGATGCCCGGGTAACGATCAATGGTCGGATCTATAAGGCGATGACGGCATACAGCTTCTTCGGCAAGGAAAAGCCGCCGCGAGGCTTCGTCGTCGCGCTGTTAGGTGAGGATCGCTCAGAACTCCTCGTTTTCCGTGAGGCTAACAAGGATTGGCTGGAGTTCGGAGACTACACCTATCGGAAGTGCGATTAAGACTTTAGGTAGTCTGGGCTATTCATATAGAGGGGCCATGCTGTGGTGGTGATGGCATGGCCCAGGGTTGTATAAACTAGACGCCAAGATCGTACATAGGCAGACATTCAAGACAAACTCGCACAATGGCGCACATTTGCTGAGGCATTGATCAGGGTATTGGATCATCGGCTTCCGAAGTCGTGAACGATCGCTCGATGGACCCCCGAGGGCCGGCAAGCTTCTGGCTGCGAACGTTTGCATGCGCAGGTCTTCAAGGCAAACTCAGGTCGCGGGCCGGCGTCTCGCGGCGCCACCCGAGGCATTTGCGATCGCCAGCGATGATTGCCAAGGTCCGCCGACGATTTCACACGCGGAGAGTATCGCCTGATGATCAAGGACAGCCAGCCTCAGGAACGTGGTCTCGCGGTGGTGCGCACCGTTGCGGACTTGCGCAAGGCGGTCTCTGCCTTCAGGGCGGCCGGTCGCACGATCGGGCTGGTGCCGACGATGGGCGCCCTGCACGAAGGCCATGTCAGCCTGGTGAAGGGCGCCCTTGCGCGCGGCGACGTGCCGGTGACGAGCATCTTCGTCAATCCGACCCAGTTCGGGCCGAAGGAGGATTTCTCCGCCTATCCGCGCGACGAGGAGGGCGACTTCGCCAAGCTGCGCGAAGCGGGATGCCGCATCGTCTTCGCGCCGACCAAGGAGGAGATGTATCCCGGCGAGCAGCTCACGACCGTGACGGTCGCCTGCATCACCGACGGGCTATGCGGGCCGCTGCGGCCCGGCCATTTCCAGGGCGTCGCCACGGTGGTAGCTAAGCTCATGCTGATGGCGATGCCCGATCGCGCCTTCTTCGGCGAGAAGGATTACCAGCAGCTCCAGGTCATCAAGCGCATGGTGCAGGACCTCGCGATGCCGTTCGAGATCGTGGGCATGCCGACGGTGCGAGAGGCGGACGGTCTCGCCATGTCGTCGCGCAACCGCTACCTGAGCGCGGCCGAGCGCACGGTCGCGCTGGGCATGTACCGGCAGCTCGTGAAGGTCGCCGACACGGTGCGCGACGGGAAGAAGTCCTGCGTCGAAGCGACGGCAGCGGCGTCGCAGGCGCTGCGCGACGGCGGGTTCGACATCGTCGAATATTTCACCGTCGTCGATGCCGAGAGCCTGAAGCCGCTCGAGCATGTCGCGGGTCCCGCCCGCGTGATCGCTGCCGCCCGTCTCGGCCGCACGCGCCTGATCGACAATCTCGCGGTCTGACTGCGCCTGACGAGAACGTCAGGCCGCCTGTTCGAGCGTCGAGGCGACGTCGCGCGTCGTCACGCGGCGCAGGTCGCGCACCTTGGTCGTGTCGAACGGCCGGGCGCGATGCATGGTGCAGCGATTGTCCCAGATCACGAGGTCGCCCTTCGCCCAGCGATGCGAATGCACGAAGCGCGGCTGGGTCGCGTGCTCGATCAGGTCGAG
>JABMNB010000612.1 GCA_013205335.1 Rhodospirillales bacterium | reverse complement strand
CTGTTCCGCCGCGAGGTGCCGGCGGGCCTGTGGCTGTCCTGGCACGTCATCGCCATCATCGTCACCGGCGTCTTCTTCCATCGCGCCACCCTGGCCCGCGGCGGCGCGCTGGGCGCCGGGACGCTCGAGGCCTCGCCGCGCCGCCTGTTCTCGGTCTGCTTCCTGCTGGCGCCCTTCGGCGAATCGGTGACGGGCTTCGGCGTGGGCTACATCATCGCACTGGCGGCGCTGCGGCGGCTGGGGATCGGCGGCATGCCGGCGCTGCTGCTCGGCCTCTACAGCCAGTCGCTGGTGCCGTGGGGGGCGCTGGCCATCGGCACCACCGTGGGCGCCACGCTGGCCGGCCTGACGCCCAACGAACTGGGCCTCGGCTCGGCGGTGCTGCAGGTGCCGATCCACGCGATGTATCTCGGCCTCTACTGGCGCTTCGCCCGCGAGGCCGGCGTCGCGGTGCCGGCGCGGCAGAAGATCGACGATGCGCTGTGGACGGCGGCGCTGCTGGCGCTGGTCTGGCTCGCCAACCGCTTCAGCGACGTCGAAATCGCCGCCGCCGCGCCGACCGCCCTGCTGCTGGCCGTGCGCTTCTGGCGCGACGAGCGGCCCGACGCCGCCCGCCTGCGCACGACCCTGCGCACCGCCGCGCCCTATGTGGCGCTGACGCTGGCGCTCTGCGCCACCCGCCTCGTGACACCGCTGCGCGACTTGCTGAAGCCCTTGTGGGCGATGCGCCCGTTCGACAACCAGCCGGCCTTCGCGCCCTTCTACGCGCCGGGCTTCTGGCTGCTGGCGATCGGCCTCGCCGTGGTGCTGCTGGCGCGCGCCCCGCTGGCCAAGGTCGCCAGGGAAGCGGCCACCGGCGCCTGGCGCGCCTGCGCCGTAACCTTGGCCTTCGTGGTGATGGCGGAATTCTATGTCGGCTCCGGCATGGCGACCTCGATCGCCGAAGCGCTGCGCTCGGTCGCGGGACGCGGCGCGGCGCTGGGCGTGCCGCTGTTCGCCGCGGTCGGCGGCTTCCTGACCGGCAGCGGCGCCGCGGCCAATGCCATGCTGATGCCGATGGAGACCGCGCTGGCCCGCGCCCTCGCGCTCGACCCCGCCTGGATCGCCGCAGTCCAGAACAGCGTCACCGCCAACCTCACCATGCTGTCGCCGATCCGCGTCTCGATGGGCGCGGCGATCCTGGCCCTCTCGACCTCCGACGCCATCCTCTACCGCCGCGCCTGGCCGCTGGCCTTGCCGCCACTGCTGACCGGCGTCGCGGCCGTGCTGGCACTGCTGGCCCTCGGGAATTGACCGAATCCGGGTGTCGGCACCGGGGGGCGCGACATCCGTTTCATTTGTTTCGTTTATTTCGTTTATTTCGTTTATGCGGCTCATGACGCCCTTTGACCGGCCGACCCGGACGAAGCCTGAGGAAGCCCCCACCCCACTTCACACCCTCTGGCACAGACCCATTTTGCCTCTATGATCGCCGCCGCCCCGTGCACGGGGCAGATTTCGCGGGAGGGAACGATGGCCAAGGTGGCATTTCTGGGACTGGGCGTGATGGGCTTCCCGATGGCGGGGCATCTCGCCGCCAAGGGCCACGAGGTCACGGTCTACAATCGCACCTTCGCCAAGGCCGAGGCCTGGACGCAGAAGCACAAGGGCAAGGCCGCAAAGACACCGAAGGAGGCCGCGGCCGGCCAGGAAATCGTCTTCTGCTGCGTCGGCAACGACGACGATCTGCGCTCGGTCGTACTGGGGCCGGACGGCGCCTTTGCCGGCATGGGCAAGGGCACCATCTTCTTCGACAACACCACCGCCTCAGCCGACATCGCCCGCGAGCTCCATGCGGCGGGCCAGAAGCTCGGCATCGACTTCATCGACGCGCCGGTCTCGGGCGGCCAGGCGGGCGCCGAGAACGGCCAGCTCACCGTGATGTGCGGCGGCGATGAAGCGCCGTTCGAGCGGGCGAAGCCGGTGGCCGACGCCTTCTCCAAGGCCGTGACGCTGATCGGCCCGCCGGGCTCGGGCCAGATCACCAAGATGATGAACCAGATGTGCATCGCCGGCATCGTGCAGGGGCTCGCCGAGGCGCTGAACCTCGGCCAGCGTGCCGGCCTCGACATGGAGAAGGCGCTGGGCGCCATCTCCAAGGGCGCGGCGCAGAGCTGGCAGATGGAGAATCGCTGGCAGAACATGGTCGCCGGCAAGTTCGACTACGGCTTCGCGGTCGACTGGATGCGCAAGGACCTCGGCATCGCGATGGCCGAGGGCAAGCGCCAGAAGGCCGGCATGCCGCTGGTCGCGCTGGTCGACCAGTTCTACGAGCGCGTCCAGGCGCGCGGCGGCGGCCGCTGGGACACCTCGTCCCTGATCCAGCCGCTGCAGAAGCCGTAGGGCCGGCCCGGTGAGCGGCGGCTACACGCTGTGGGGCCGGCCGGGCTGGGGCTCGGTCCTGGTCGAGGCGCAGCTCGACTGGTACGGCCTGCCCTTCACCTACGAGACGGTCGGGGATCTGTTCAAGGACCCCGACGCCAAGGCCCGGCTCCAGAAGGTCAATCCGCTGGCGCAGGTGCCGACGCTGGTGATGCCCGACGGCAGCATCATGAGCGAGAGCGCGGCCATCACGCTGCTGCTGGCCGACGTCACGGGCAGCGAGCAGCTGGTGCCCGGACCGGGCGCACCGGAGCGGCAGAAATTCCTGCGCTGGCTGGTGTTCCTGGTGGCCAACATCTATCCCACCTTCACCTATGCCGACGATCCGGCGCGCTTCGTGGCGGTGAACGCCGCGCGCGATCCGTTCCGCGCCGCCGCCGACGCCCATGCCCAGCGCCTGTGGCGCCAGGTCGAGAGCGAGGCCGGCGCGCCGTGGTTCCTGGGCGAGCGCTTCTCCGCCCTCGACATCTACCTCGACGTCATGACCCGCTGGCGCCCGCGGCGCGGCTGGTTCGAGGCCGAGACGCCCAAGCTCTTCGCGATCGCGCGCAAGGCCGATGCACGGCCGGAACTCAAGGAAACCTGGAGGAGGAACTACCCATGAAACGCCCCATGAAACGCCGCAGCTTCGTCGCCCTCGCGACCACTGGCCTCGCCACGACCGCG
>JABMNB010000611.1 GCA_013205335.1 Rhodospirillales bacterium | reverse complement strand
GGTCAGCAGGAACCCGTAGAGATGGTCGAGATGATAGATGCGTTTCAACATCACCTTCTCGAGCACGATGCCGAACAGGCCGACGATGATCGGCGCGATGACGAGCGAAGCCCAGAACGGCACGTCGAGGATGCCGAGCAGAAGCCAGGCCGCGAAGGCCCCCATCATGTACTGGGCGCCGTGCGTGAAGTTGATGACGTTCAGCATGCCGAAGATCACGGCGAGGCCGAGGCTGAGCATGGCGTAGAAGGCGCCGTTGATCAGGCCGAGCAGGAGCTGGCCGAACAGCGCCTGGGGAGAAATGCCTAGAAGTTCGAACATGGCGGCCTCATACCCCCAGATAGGTTTGCAGCTTGCCGATGCTCTGCTGGACGTCGCTCGACGAGACCATGTCGATCACGCGACCGTCCTCCATCACATAGTGGCGATCCGCGACGGTCGCCGCGAAATGGAAGTTCTGCTCGACCAGCAGGATGGTGAAGCCCCGGCTCTTGAGCTGGCGGATGATCTCGCCGATGCGCTGGACGATGACAGGCGCCAGGCCTTCGGTCGGCTCGTCGAGCAGCAGCAGGGTGGCGCCGGTTCGCAGAATGCGGCCGATGGCCAGCATCTGCTGCTCACCGCCCGACAGTTTCGTGCCCTGGCTGTGGCGCCGCTCCAGCAGGTTGGGGAAGAGCGTATAGATCTCCTCGATGCTGAGTCCGCCCGGTTTCACGATCGGCGGCAGGCGGAGATTCTCGTCGACGTTGAGGCTCGAGAAAATGCCGCGCTCTTCGGGGCAATAGGCGATGCCGGCCCGCGCGATGCGATCCGAAGGCTGGCCGACCGTCTCCTTGCCCTCGAAGGCGATCGAGCCGGTGCGCTTGCCGACGATGCCCATGATCGACTTCAGCGTCGTCGTCTTGCCCGCCCCGTTGCGGCCCAGCAGCGTCACGAGCTCGCCGCGGCGAATCTCGAAATCGACCCCATGCAGGATGTGCGATTCGCCGTACCAGGACTGCAGGCCGGCGACTTTCAACAGCGTCTCAACCATGACCGGTCCCGACATAAGCCTCGACGACGGCAGGGTGCTTGGAGACCGTGGCGTACGGCCCTTCGGCCAGCACTTCGCCGCGTGCCAGCACGGTGATCGTGTCCGAGAGGTCGGCGACGACGGACATGTTGTGTTCGACCATCAGGACGGTGCGGTCCCTGGCGACGGTGCGGATCAAGGCAGCGATGCGCTTGATGTCTTCCTGGCCGAGGCCGGCCATCGGCTCGTCGAGCAGCATCATCTCGGGCTCGAGCGCCAGGGTCGTGGCGATCTCCAGGGCTCGCTTGCGCCCATAAGGAAGATCGACAGCCTGTGCCTCCGCGAAGGCGGCAAGGCCCACGGCGGTCACCAGTTCCATCGCCCGCGCATCGAGGCGGCTCAGCACGTTTTCGGACCGCCAGAACTGGAACGAGATGCCGAGCTTGCGCTGGAGGGCGACGCGGACGTTCTCGCGCACGCTGAGATGGGGGAACACCGCCGAGATCTGGAACGACCGGGCGAGCCCCATGCGGGCGATCGCGGCCGGCGAGCTACCCGTGATGTTGCGCCCGTTGAAATGAATCTGGCCGGCCGTCGGCGACAGAAAGTGCGTCAGCAGGTTGAAGCACGTCGTCTTGCCGGCGCCATTTGGCCCGATCAAGGCGTGAATTGTGTGGCGTTTTACGCGCAGATTGACGTTCTTGACCGCGATGAAGCCCTTGAACTCCTTCGTCAGCCCGGTCGCCTCGAGAATTATTTCTTCGTTGGCCATCGGCTCTCCCTGTCTCGCGAATTAATCGAAGCTTTGGACGTCTGTCCAGCACTGGCGTCGGCTTCGGCCCGCGGTTAGATTTCGGTTACTAGAAACGGGGAAAACATTGGGAGGATCAAGATCGTGAAGTTCACCACCAGCATCAGGCACGCCGGAGCGGCGGCCGCCGTCGCCGGTCTCGCCGTCATCGGCCTGGCGGCTTACGCCCAGGCCCAGGCGCCCCAGCCGCTGAAGATCGGCGTCATGGAAGGTTTTTCCGGCGTTTACGGTGACCTTACCCTAGGTGGCGTCGAGGCCGCCCAGATGGCGGTCGACGATTTCGGTGGCAAGGTACTCGGCCGCCCGATTGAAATCGTATCGGCCGATCACCAGACCAAGCCGGATGTCGGCGCGGCCATTGCGCGCAAGTGGTACGACGTCGACGGCGTCAAGATGATCACCGGCCTCGGCACCTCCTCGGTGGCGCTCGCGGTGCGGAAGATCTCGCAGGAAAAGGGCATGATCGACATCGTGACCGGTGCGGCGACGGCCGACCTCACGGGTCCGGCCTGCTCGGAAACCGGCGCCCACTGGGTCTACGACACCTACTCCCTCGCCAAGGTTACGGGCTCGGCCATCGTCAAGGGCGGCGGCGATTCCTGGTACTTCCTCACCGCCGACTACGCCTTCGGCCATGCGCTGGAACGCGACGTTACGGCGATCGTCAATGCGTCGGGCGGCAAGGTGGTGGGTGGCATCAGGCATCCCCTGAGCACCCAGGACTTTTCCTCGTTCCTGCTGCAAGCCCAGGCCTCCAAGGCCAAGATCATCGGGCTGGCCAACGCCGGCCAGGACACCATCAACTCGATCAAGCAGGCCGGCGAGTTCGGCATCGTCAAGGGCGGCCAACGGCTGGCCGGTCTCCTCGTCTTCTCGACCGACGTCGTGGCGCTCACCCTGCCGGTCGCGCAGGGCCTGGTCCTGACCGAGGCCTTCTACTGGGATCTCAACGACGAGACCCGGGCCTGGACCAAGCGTTTCCGCGCCAAGCGCGACAAGATCCCCAGCATGCTGACCGCCGGGTCCTACAGCTCGACCCTGCACTACCTCAAAGCCGTGCAGGCCGCCGGCACCGACGATGCCAAGGCGGTGATGGCCAAGATGCGAGAGATCCCGATCAACGACGTCATGACCAAGAACGGCAAGCTGCGCGAAGACGGCCGCGTCGAGCGCGACATGTACCTCTTCCAGGTCAAGGCGCCGTCCGAATCGAAGAGCAAGGACGATATCTACAAGCTGCTCGTCACGGTTCCCGGCAACGAGGCCTTTCGTCCGATAAAGGACGGCAAGTGTCCCTTCATCAAGTAGGGCGCACGCTCTGACTGGAAAAGGGCGGCCTCGGCCGCCCTTTTTCTTTGGCCCTATTCGATCTTGATGCTGGCGGCGCGCACCACCTTGCGCCATGCCTCTATCTCGCTCTTGGTGAAGTCCATCAGCCCCTCGGGCGGAGCCCAGGCTCGGACTGCCTTCCTTGCACTCGGCGTTCCTTGACGAGCCAGCGGCGGTCACGTCTGATCAACGAAAGCCCGAGGCAAACGGGCGAGTTGGGAGAAACGTCGCGTGACCGTCCACGACCGGCCCCTAAAGGGGGCCTGGGGCATGACCGCCCTGCTGTTCTTCTTCATGCTGATCAACTTCGCCGACAAGGTCGTCGTGGGCCTGGCAGCCGTTCCCCTCATGAGGGATCTTGGCCTCACGCCCCAGCAGTTCGGCGATATCGGCTCGGCGTTCTTCTTTCTTTTCGCCGTGTCGGCGATCGTGGTGGGCTTCATCACGAACCGCGTGCAAACCAAGCACACGCTCCTCGTCATGGCGATCGTCTGGTCGCTGGTTCAATTCCCGATGCTCGGCATGGTGAGCCTGGAAACACTGATCGTCTGCCGCATCGTCCTGGGCGCAGGCGAAGGACCTGCGGGCCCCGTTGCGACCCACGCCCTCTACAAGTGGTTTCCCGACACGCTGCGCGGATTGCCGACGGCGATCATCGCCCAAGGCTCGGCGTTCGGCGTCATCATCGCCGTACCATTGCTCAACTGGATCATCGACACCTACTCGTGGCATTGGGCGTTCGGTGCACTTGGTGTTGCGGGGTTGGTCTGGGCCTTTTTCTGGCTGATCTTCGGCCGCGAAGGCACGCTCGTGGATGCACCTGTCACCAAAGGCGGCGGCACCGAACGCGTGCCGTACCGCTACCTGCTGACCTGCCCGACCATTCTGGCCGTAAGTGCCGCAGGTTTTGCCAGCTACTGGGGTTTGGCGCTGGCACTCACCTGGTTCACGTCCTATTTGGTCACGGGACTCGATTTCAGCCAGAAAGTCGGGGGAAACCTCACCGTACTCCCTTGGATCTTCGGCGCCGCGGTGGTCCTCGGCGGCGGCTTCCTATCTCAACGACTCAAATCGAAGGGCGTGTCGAGCCGCCTCTGCCGAGGCGTACTTCCCTCTATCGCAATCGTTGCAGGCGGGTGCGTGCTTCCCTTCGTCGGCAGCATGCCGACCGCAGGTCTCAAAATCGCCGTGCTGGTGTTTGGCGCCGCGATCGGCAGCACGATCTTCGTCGTCCTGCCGATGATCGTCAGCGAACTCACGCCTCAGGCGCAGCGGGCGGCGATGCTGGCGATCACCACGTCCATCGTGACCTTTGCCGGCGTCCTGGCCCCCCGGATCACGGGATCGATCATCCAGAACGCTCCCACACCTCTTGCCGGCTACGAACAGGGGTTCGTCATTCTCGGGATCCTGCTCATCGCCGGCGGCATCATCGGCCTGCTCTTCATTCGTCCCGAGGCAGATCGCAAGCGCCTGGCGGCGCACGCCGTCTCCGTCCCTCCCCTCCAGTCCGCTCAGGCCTGAGCGTGGCTAGAATGGGCGGTCGCCCCTGACGGTCACGCGATGGCCGCTGCGCGTGTGGGGCCAGTAGTCCCACATGGCGCGATGCTGGGCGCAGCGATTGTCCCAGAACGCGATCGAGTTCTCGCGCCAGCGGAAGCGGCACTGGAAGAGCGGGTTCTCCATGTGCTGGTAGAGGTAGCGCAGGATGGCGTCGCCCTCGTCGCGCGGCACGCCGAGCAGGCGGCTGGTGAAGCCGGAATTGACGTAGAGGCACTTCCGGCCGGTCACCGGATGGGTGCGCACCACCGGATGCTCGGCCCGCGGATATTCGGGCTTGTCGGCCACCCCGATCGGCTTGAACAGGCCGCGATAGACCGGCTCGCCGTCGTGCAGGGCGATCATGCCGTCGAGATAGGCCTTCATGCGGTCCGACAGGGCGTCGTAGGCCGCATACATGCTGGCGAACAGCGTGTCGCCGCCGCCCGGCGGACAGGTCTTGATGTGCAGGATCGAGCCCATCGGCGGCTCGACCTCGCAGCTCACGTCGGTGTGCCAGCCCTCGCCGTTGGCGCGCGGGCTGTTCTTGTCGGCGTGGATCATCATCATCTCCGGCATGCCGGCCTCGTGCGGCGCCGCGGGATGAACATGGAGGTCACCGAACAGGCGGCCGAACGACATGTGCTGATCGGGCGTCAACACCTGATCGCGGAAGAAGATGACGAGGTTCTCCGCCAGCGCGCGATGGATCTCGTCCTGCTGGCGGTTGGACAGCGGCTTGCTGAGATCGACGCCGCCCAGCTCCGCGCCGATGATCGGCGTCAGCTTGTCGACGGTGATCGTCTCATAAGGCGCGCCTTCATCCGATTTGTAGCGGATACGCGGGCCGGCATTGGCGTTCAGTGAACCTGACATGACTATCTCCGTTGCCCTACTCGTCGAGTGTGATCTTGTTTTCCTTGATGATCTTCGACCAGACGTCGCCTTCGGTGGCCACGAACCGGTCGAACTGTTCGGGCGTCCAGTCCTTCAGGACGATCCCGAGCTGGTTCGATCGCTCCACGACGGCGTCGAACCTGGCGATCTTCCTCATCGCCGCGTTCAACTTGTCGATGATCGGCTTCGGGGTGCCCGCCGGTGCGAACATGCCGTACCAGGCATCGAATATGAAACCCGACAGGCCGGCTTCAGCCGTCGTGGGAATGTCGGGGAATGCGGGAAGGCGGGCCTCGCTCGCCAGCGCGAGCGCCTTCACGTTGCCGTTGCGGATGTGCGACGCGAGCGATGGCGGGCTCATGACCGCCAGCTCGACCTGGCCCGCCACCAGGTCGGCGCTCACTGGTCCCGCTCCCTTGTACGGGATATGGACGAGATCGATGCCGGCGGCCTTGTTGAGCATCACGCCGCCGATATGGGCGACGGAACCCGGTCCGAACGACGCATAGTTCAGCTTGCCGGGATTGGCCTTCGCGTAGGCGATCAGATCCTTCAGGGTATCGGGCGGCACTCTCTTGGCAATGACGATGAGCTGCGGGGCGATCGCCCCCATGGCGACGCCCGTAAGGTCCTTGGGCGACCAGTTCAGGTTCTTGATCATCGCCGGATTGGCGGAATGGAAGGACGAATACTGCATGAGCAGCGTGTAGCCGTCCGGCTTGGCCTTCGCGACGAGCGCCGTGGCGATGTTGCCGTTGCCGCCGCCCTTGTTGTCGACGATGACCTGCTGCCCGAACTCCTTGGAGAGATGTTTGGCGAACATGCGGCCCACGATGTCGGTTCCGCCGCCCGGCGGCGCGGCGACGACCAGCGTGATCGGCCGGTCGGGATAGGCGCCCTGCGCTTGTGAGCTCGCGCTCCCGATCATCGATCCGGCGGCGGCAGACGCGAGCGATAGGAGGTGGCGACGCTTCATCCCTGTCTTCCCTTCTCGATCCGCCCCATGACGGGTGCGGTTGACGCAGCGCTAGCACCGTTCCACCCTATGCATGAAGTGCATTATTTGCAGTCTAATTACTGAGGATCTTGCAACTATGGACAAGCGGCTGCTGGAATCCTTCGTGGCCGTCTATCGGTCGGGGTCCCTCGTGGAGGCGGCCGAGCGTCTCAATATTTCGCAGTCCGCCCTGTCACGCCGCATCACGGAATTGCAGCACCGGCTGGGGCTGCCCCTGTTCGAGCCGTCGGGCCGCGGCATGGCCGCGACCACCGACGCGCACGATCTTCTGCCGCTGGCCTCGTCGGCTCTCGAAAGCATCGCCCGGCTGGAAGCCGCCGCCCGTGCCAACAGCGTGCAGCCCGCCGTCCGGATCGCCGTCGCGGCGACGGCGCATACGATCGAGACGGTGGTGGCGCCAGGCATCGCCGACTTCATGCGGGCCAAGCCACACATCCGTATCGCCGTCATCGAAGCGAACGGTGTCGAGATCGAGAATCTCGTGCTGAGCGGCGACGCGTCGATGGGCATCACCGGGCGCCCGCGCTACGACGCGGGCCTCGTCGACCACCAGATCGTCCGCCTCGACATCCTCGCGGCCTCGCCCAAGCCGTTCGGCGCCAGCGAGCGCAAGAACGGCATCGATCTCCGGGCACTGTGCGAGCGCGACCTGCTGGTGCTGGACCGCGGGTACCAGTCGCGCCTGACCCTGGACGCCGCCCTTCGGTTGCTGTCGCTGTCGCCGAGCATCCGCCACGAAGGCGGATCGGGAACGGTGATCCTGGCGCTGGCTCGGGCAGGCCTCGGCACGGCCGTCATT
>JABMNB010000610.1 GCA_013205335.1 Rhodospirillales bacterium | reverse complement strand
CTGACCGCCGCAAGCCTCGCCCGCCTCAACGATCCCGCCCCCGAGACCTTCCAGACCAACGCCCGCTTCGCCCTCGACGCGCTGCCCTCGATGACGGCGCGGCCCGACCAGATCAAGCAACTGCGGCAGACGATCCGGAGCTTGGCAGTACAGGGCGGACTCGTCGCGCAGGACCCGAGCGATGAACCAGCATCGGAGTTTCTGCACCGCATTATGCAGACACGGTCTGATGATCACATTTCACACGAAGGTATCGCGCCGGGATGGCAACGGACCTTCATTGAGCATTGCTTTGTTGTATCGGGCGGCATCCAAAAAACTCCGGCGCGCGCGCCCAAGAGCAATGCCTTCCCGTATCTCGGAGTTGGTAATGTTTACCGCGGTCGATTGGAGCTTGTTAACGTCAAGAGATTTGAGCTGGTGGGTAACGAACTCGAAAAGTATCGGCTCGAACGGCAAGACATTTTGATCGTCGAGGGGAACGGTAGCGCAAGTGAGATTGGACGATGCGCGGTTTGGCATGAAGAAATTGAGAACTGCGTTCATCAAAATCATATCATTCGGTGCCGGCCCAAACTCAAGGGCCTGACGCCATACGTCACTCTCTATCTGAACTCACCAATGGGAATGAAAGAGATGAGGCGGTTGGCAATTACTTCGGCCGGCTTGTTCAGCCTCAGTGTTGGAAAGATCAAGAGAGTTGCAGTTCCCCTTCCACCTCTCGCCGAGCAAACACGCATCGTCGCCAAGGTCGATGAACTGATGGCCCTTTGCGACCGTCTCGAAGCGAGCCTTGTCGCGGGCGAGACGGCGCGGAGCAGGTTGCTCGACGCGCTCCTGCACGAGGCATTGGAGCCGTCAGTGGATCTGCTCGAAGCAGCAGCCT
Organism: Rhodospirillales bacterium; assembly: GCA_013205335.1. Lineage (GTDB taxonomy): Bacteria > Pseudomonadota > Alphaproteobacteria > Reyranellales > Reyranellaceae > Reyranella. The sequence continues at coordinate 6,077 of JABMNB010000610.1, read as the reverse complement.
GACGGCCTCTTAGTCTAGGCACCCGCTCGCATACCCCTCACCGCGGCGCCGGCAGCGGCCGGATCTCCTCCTTGGCCAGCATGCCCAGCGCGAACATGCGGCGGGCGACGACGAGGGCTTCGCCGGCGGTGCCGACGACGGCGGCGGCGATTCGGTCCTGGGCGGCCTGCATCGCGAACTCGACGACGGTGCTCATGACGGCGGTCGAGGAGGCCGAGAACAGGACGTGCGAGATGATGCGCCAGACGGCGCGCGCGCTGTGGCGCAGGCCGTAGATCTGCATCAGGTCCTTGACCAGCGCGACGCTGATGCCCAGCACCACCAGCGCGTCGAGCGCGGGGTGCGGACAGGCCGCGACGCCGAGGCTGGCGCGCAGCGCGGCGCGCTGGATGCGTTCGTCGGCCCGCCGGTCCATCGGCACGAAGATCTCGCGGTTCAGAAGATCGATCACGTCGGCGTCGGTGTGCTGCGGCTGCAGCGCCGAGGAGACGGCGCCGAGCTTGCCGCGCACCTCGGGATTGCCGGCGTAGAGCGCGTCGAGGACGCCGACCAGCCGGCCGCCGCTGCCGACGCCGCCCAGCCGCGCCAGATGCTCGGCCAGCTCGCGCGCCCGCTCCGCCGACTTCAGCCGCGCATAGGCGCGGGCCTGGCCAGCCAGCAGCCACAGCGTCGAGCCGAGGAAGGCCACGAGCACGGCGAACTGCGCGAGGTCGAGCAGGCTGCCCTGCTCGATGGCGCTGCGCAGCAGCGAGACCGCGCCGTCCACCACGAAGAGCAGCAGCAGGAGACCGGCGGAGCCCAGCGCCAGCCTGGCCGGCCAGCGGATCGCGGGCGGGCGCGTCGTGACCTCGGGCAGCGTCTCGTCGAGCGACGGCGCATCGGCGGGCGGCAGGTCACCCGGCCGGAACTCCATGTCGACGAGGCGGCGGGGCTTCTCGGCCACGGTTTCGGTGGGTGTGGTGATGCTCATGGGGTTCTCACGCGAGGAGGAACTGGAGGACCTTGTCGAGATTGACGTGCGGCAGCGGCCGGTCCCTGAAAGCGGCTCCCAGCCGCGGCGGCTCGAAGCGGCGGATGTTGAAGCCCAGCTCGTCCCACTGGTCGGCGGCGGGAATGGTGCCGGGGATCACGCCGGGCTGGATGTCCAGGACCTCGTCGCGACCGGCGGGGATGCCGCGCAGGAACGGCGTCGCGAGGCCGTTCACCTTGAGCTTGAGGTCGGTCGTCGCCTTCACCGAGGCCACGGCCATCAGTCCCGACTGCCGCGCCGTCGCCAGCAGGAACGGCTCGCCCACGATGTCGCGCAACAGGTTGACCAGGTTGGCGTGCTGGTCGGCCGTGACATGGTCGGCCTTGGTCGCGGCCAGAGCGAGCCGGTCGACGCGGGCGATCGGCAGCATTCGCAGGAGCGGATGCCGCAGCTCCTCGAAGGCATCGCTGATGCTGCGGATGGCGAGGCCGAGATCGGCGAAAGCCACGTGGCCCTGCTGCAGCGCGGAGAGGAGATCGACCAGCAGCACCTGCTTGCCGAGGCGGCCGAAGACGTCGCCGTAGAACTGCCGGACCCGCTTCAGGTATGCGGCATGGCGCTGGAGCAGCGCCGCGCCCATCGTGCCGCGCCCCGCCGGGAACATGCCCGGGCGCATGCCCGAGCGCATGCCCGATCGTACGGTCGAGAGCGGGAAGAACAGCGCGGCGGGATCGACCGTTTCGTCGGCCAGGGCGAAGCGTCCGGGCTGGACGAAGCAGAGGCTGCGCTCCTGCCGGCAGCGCAGCAGATAGTCGCGGTAGAGGCCGCCGATGCGCGCCAGCTCCGCGGGGTTCTCCGGCGCGGCGGGATCGAGCGAGCGCACGGCGTCGAGCCACGGCGTCGCGAGGTCGAGCCGCCCGGCGCTGTTGGCCAGCTCCTCCATCTGCAGCGACCATTCGCGAAACGACTGGGTGAGCATCGGCAGGTCGAGCAGCCACTCGCCGGGATAGTCGATGAGATCGAGATCGGTCGTGGCGCTGGACGAGACGACGGAGCGCAGCAGGCCGACGTCGCCATGACGGATGCGCACGCGCAGGCCGCTGAGGCCGGTGGTCGGCGCCGGCCACGTCGGCTTCTCGGCGAGCAGCTGGTCCAGCCGCTCCTCGAACGGAAAGCGCGGCACGCCCGGAATGTCGAGCAGCTCCACATGCTGGACGTGCTCGCGCCAGGGAAAGAACGGGAAGGCCGCCATCGGCGCGCGGGCGGCGGTGAGAAGCGCATGGGCGAACGCCGTGATGAACACGGTCTTGCCCGAGCGCTGCAGGCCGGTCACGGCAATGCGGTGCCGGCGATGCGTCAGCGGCGAGGCGTCGAGCGCCGCCGCGATGCCCTCCAGCGTGGAGCCGGCCGCGGTCTTGAGACGGGAGAGAGGTGTCACCAGGTCGTCGCCTCTAAGCGTATCTTCAGGATGTGGGGTGCCACCGCGTCCGAAAGATGGCAATGCGATGCTCCTCCGGATGGCCCGCACGCTTGTCGCACGTAGCCCAAGGAGCCGTTGCAGTTCGCTTTTTCGAGGAAGCGAAAGGCTGACGCCGCCAGCACCGCTGGCAGCCCACATCTAGCGGGTTTTCCCGGTCTGCAGCCCCTGTATTAAGTGGCTTGTTGTTCCTGATTTGTTCCCTTACGAGTCCCCCAGCAAGGAGGCGCTGGATGACCGGACTCACGCTGCACGACGTCGCCACGGGCACGCATCCCATCGGCATCGAATGCGATCGCTGCGTGCGCCGCGTGGTCGTCACCGCCGCTGCGTTGAAGGCGGTTGCGGGCGACCATCGCACGCTGGAACAGGCCGGCGTGGTCTGCGGCAAGTGCGGCTCGCGCGGCTTCAGCGTCACGCGGTTCCGCTCGGGCGCATCGGTGCGCTCGTTCGTGCGCAATCACTGAGGTGCCGCGATGATCGGGGACCGTTTGCCACTCCCGCCGGATCCGCCCGTGCGTGTGCGCTGCGACACGTCGGCGGAACTCGAGCAGGCCTTCCCCCACGCCACCTCCATCATCCGGCGCGGCCACTGGACGGCGACCGAGCAGGCCGAGCTGAACGACTGGATGAGACAGTTCGGCGACACGCGATGCGGCGACTTCAATTCCGTCCGCCGCTATCACTTCACCTGTCCGCAGCAGGCCGCGGCGTTGCGCGAACATGCGCTCGACCTGCGGCTGCATCGCCTCAGGGCCAACTGCACCTACGGCGCCACGCGCGAGGAAATGGCGCTCGAATGGGAACGCGTGGCGGCGGAACGCGAGGAGATCCTCGCCTGGGGCCGCACGACCGGCATGACCCGCCAGGTGGTCGCGCACTATCGCGCCGAGCGGCATGTCGGTTCCTATTCCTACACCGCGCATTTCGCCGCCGCGAAGCTGATCGAAAAGGCCCATCCGACGATTGCCGATCCGCGCAATCATGCCGGCGTGATGATCGAGTGGGCGGAGCGGGAACACCGTTCTTGGTTCTGGCGTTGCTGCCGCGGCCTGCACCATCTGTAAGGAAGAGCCGATGTCCATGGTCTTCGATCACACGCCCGACGCACGGGATTCCCTGGAGATGGAAGCCGGCTTGATCCTGCGCGCCTTCGAGCTCGCGGCCGACCAGCCCCACGGCTTCACCCTGGAGGACCTCGAGCGCGTCGAGGCCTACTGGGTGCATCTGCCGGCCGCCTTCTCGTCGCTGGGCTGCGTCGTCAGCCTGAGCGACGGCCGCCGCTTCCATCTCGCCTATGTCGCGGGCACGGAACCCGAGGACGAGCCGGAGGACACGCTGCCCGAAGCGGTGACGGTCACGCAGATGATGACGACCGAGCCCCTCCCCTCGAGTCACGCCTCGGGCCGTGCCTCGGGTAGCGCGCCGGGTAGCGCCTCGGGCCGCGCCTCGCTGTGGATCGACGACGTGGCCGCGCTCAACCGCCATCTCGGCCTGCCTCCCCTTCCCCCGGCCCCCGCCCCCGTGCTCCTCCCGCTGCCGCCGCGGCACTAAAAGCGGGAGAGCTTGCGGCAGTCCCCCGACTCGCCCACAAGCTCCCCCGATGACCAGGCAGCATTCCCACAAGCACCCGTCCTCCTCCCGCGAACGGCCCGACGTGATCGCGGCGCAGAAGGTGCTGGCGGAGATGTGGCCGGGCGCGGCGCGCGAGAGTTCCGTCACGCTGCTGAAGGCGCTGCACGTGCTGACGCGCGACGGCGGGCTGAACCTCGACACGCGGCGCAAGCTGAAGCAGGTGCTGCATCTGGTGCAGCTGCTGCGGCCGTCGCTCGACGCGCTGCTGGCCGAGCGGAACGAAACGGTGATCGCCGATCTCGGCACCGGCAAATCCTACCTGGGCTTCATCCTCTACGATCTGATCGTCGGCCCGGCCGGGCACGGCTCGATCGCAGGCGTCGACGTGCGCGCCGAGCTGGTCGAGCGCTCGCAGCAGCTGGCCCGCCAGTGCGGCTTCGATCGCATGTCGTTCGTGGCCGGCGGCATCGCCGACACGGTGCTGCCCGAGGGCCGCGCCGACATGGTGACGGCGCTGCATGCCTGCGACACCGCCACCGACGACGCGATCCGCTTCGCGCTCCGCCACGAGGCCAAGGTCGTGGCGCTGATCCCGTGCTGCCAGGCCGAGGTCGCGGCCCTGCTCGAAGGCGCGAAGCCGTCGCCGATCGACCAGCTGTGGCGCCACCCGCTGCACCGCCGCGAGTTCGGCGCGCATGCCACCAACGTGCTGCGCGGCCTGGTGCTCGAGGCCAGGGGCTACAAGGTGCGCGTCACCGAGTTCACCGGCCTCGAACATACGCTGAAGAACGAGCTGATCCTCGCGACGCGCCACCAGCAGAGCAATCCGCTCGCCCGCCGCAAGCTCGACCACCTCGTCGAACAGCTGGGCGTCCGTCCCGCGCTGCTCGACGTGATGGACTGACGAACGTCCTCTCGCCGGGCGTGTCGCCGCGCGTCAGGGCTTCTCGCGCAGGCTCAGGATGTAGGTGACCAGGGCATTCCGCTCCACGGTGCTCAGCGAGAAATCGGGCATGAGCGTGTGGCCGACGGAGAGATAGCCGTCGAGCTTTGCCGCCGTCGTCTCCGGCCGGGCGGCGATGGTGCGGAAGCTCGGCGCGCTGTCGGTGGCCAGGCGCTGGCTGGCTTCCACGACATGACAGGCCGTGCACCAGCGCACGGCGAGCGCGCCTCCGGTCTGGACCGTCTGGGCGGCGGCCGGGAGCGGCATCAGCAGCGACGCCAACACAAGAGCTCTCTTCATGGCTTTCCCCGCAAGTGTGCAACGATCACAGGCTTCGCGCGTTGTCGCGGCGAGAAGTCTTAGGTCCACTGCCGGACTTTTCATTGATCTGCGTCAATCCAACTGCCTGACCGTCTTCGCTGAAGAAGACCCCCACGAGTTGCCAAACGGTCCGTGGACTCCCCGCGGACATGACGTCACGAACAACGAGGTCGCTACGATGTCGACGATATTGATCATCATCTTGCTGATCGTGCTGCTGGGCGGCGGCGGCGGCTACTACGGCTACAGCCGCTACGGCGGGCGCGGGCTCGGAGGCGTCCTGGGCCTCGTCCTCGTGGTTCTGCTCGTTCTCTGGCTCGTCGGCGCCCTGGGCGGGGCCGGCATGGGCCGGATGTGACACGGGCAGTTCCATGAGCCGTTCCCCGCTCGTCGTCATGGGTGCCGTCCTGGTCGTCCTCGGCCTGATCGGCTTCGCCATCCCGATCTTCACGACGCAGGAGACCAAGGAACTGGCGAGGGTCGGCGAGCTGAAGCTCGAGAGCACGCAAACCACCACGCATGTCATTCCGCCGCTCCTGATCGGCGGCGTGCTGGGAGTCGGCATCCTTCTGCTGGGCGCAGGGCTCTACCGGAAAAGGTAGAACCACGGAGGCGAAGGAAGTCGGTCTTGCGCCGACTTCCCTTCGGCCTCTGCCGCGGCCAGAACCCGCTCGACCAGAACTCACCCGCCAGAACTCACCCGATAGAAAAGCAAACGCACCGCGGCGTCACGCCGGCCAAAGCGCCGGGCTGCGTGCCGGGGCGCGTGTCGATTCGCGTGCCAGGGCGCG
>JABMNB010000609.1 GCA_013205335.1 Rhodospirillales bacterium | reverse complement strand
CCTCTTTTCAGACGCACGTCCTGTTGAAGCGAAAAGAGGTCCTTCGACTACGCTTCGCGCCGCTCAGGACGACGGGTGTCTCTAAACGATCCCGCCGTTCGCCCTGATGTCGGCGAGCAGTTTCGTGGCGTGCGCCGGATCGGCGATGCGCTTGGAGGCGAAGCGCTGGTCGAACGCGGGCGCTGCGGCAAGCAAGTGCGCCTCGAGAAACGCCGGCAGCGGCGGCGGCTCGCGCTGCCCCTCCGGCATCTCGACCTCGGCCATCGCGAAGTAGGTCGAGCCGTCGTCGCGCTTGAAGAAATCGACGTCCCAGTGATAGCGGCCGGCGCCCCACGAGTAGCGGACCTTCACCAGCGTCTCCACTCGCTGGGTCCACAGCCGCGCGAAGTCGATGGCGCTGAGGCCGGTCTCGATCTCGACGACCTGGCCCTCGATCGTGCGCTTGTAGGTGAAGACGTGGTCGGTCTTGCCGTCGCCCTCCAGCGAACGGATGCGCAGGCCCGGCGCATCGAGATAGGCCTGGCGCAACAGATGGCAGTCAACGCCGGGCATCGCAGCAAGTTCTGCCTCCAGTCCCGTGGCCTGCTCGTTCAGGACAAACTTGCGCTCGTTTTCGATCGGCATGCTAGAATCGTCACCATGGCCACACAGACAATCGACGACCTGCCGACTCCCGTCCTCATTCTCGACCGGGCGATCCTGCGCCGCAACCTCAAGCGCATGAGCGAGCGGCTTCGTAACGCAGGCGTCATGCTCCGCCCGCATCTCAAGACCGCGAAATCGGTCGAGATCGGCCGCATGGCCGTCGAGGGTCATGACGGGCGCATCACCGTGTCGACGCTGGCCGAGGCGCGCTATTTCGCCGATGGCGGCTTCAAGGACATCCTCTATGGCGTCGGCATCATCCCGTCCAAGCTCGCTGCCGTGACGGAGCTGCGCCGGCGCGGCGTCAACCTGCGCGTCGTGACCGACAACCTGACAGTTGCCAAGGCCATCGCGGCGGCGGCCACGGACGGCGACAGCTTCTCGGTGTTCATCGAAATCGACAGCGGCGGCGGCCGGGCCGGCCTGCCCTATCCGGCTCTGCCCGGCCTGCTCGACATCGCCCGTGTGCTGCATGAGGCGCCCGGTATCGACCTGGCCGGCGTCATGACCCATGCCGGCCACTCCTATCACCAGAGCACCCAAGACGGCATCGCGGGCGTCGCCGAGCAGGAGCGCCTGGCCATCGTGACCGCGGCGGAGAAGCTCCGTGAAGCCGGCATCCCCTGCCCCATCGTCTCGGGCGGCTCGACGCCGACGGCGATGCACTCGCGCGACTTCACCGGCATCACCGAGATGCGGCCGGGCGTCTATGTCTTCAACGACCTCGACCAGGAATACATCGGCTCGTGCGGCGCGGGTGACATCGCTCTCTCGGTGCTGGCTTCGGTGATCGGCCACTATCCGCATCGCAACCAGCTGCTGGTCGATGCCGGCGCGCTGGCGCTCTCCAAGGACATCAGCGCGCAGGAGTTCCAGCCGAAGGTCGGCTACGGCACCATCGCCGATCCGCCGGCCGCCGGCATGGCGGTGATCGAATGTTCGCAGGAGCACGGCTTCGTCGCCGCCGACGATCCGCTGCCCTATGGCAACCTGCCGGTCGGCTCGCGCGTCCGCATCCTGCCCAACCATGCCTGCATCACCGCCGCCGCCTACGACCGATACTACGTCGTCGACAGCGACCTCGACGGCGGCAGGTCGGTCGTCGACGTCTACGACCGCATCAACGGATGGTGAGTGGTTTCAGGTTTGAGGCGTTAGGCTATCTCTGAAAAGCTATTGAAATAGGCGTTTCGGAGGTACCCGCGAGCAACATTTGCCCGGCAACGGTTACCACGACACATGATTCAGGAGCCGCTGCCCCCGATTCGTTTATTTCGTTTATTCGCCAGGACTCCGGCTTTTCAACGGTCTGCTAAAGTGAACTCACCAGGTGCCCGCCGTCGACGGTGATGACGCTTCCCGTCATGAACGCACCCGCTTCCGAGGCGAGCAGCAGCAGCGCGCCATCGAGATGTTCGGGTTGGCCGATGCGGCGCTGCGGGATGCGGTCGATCAGGCGCTGGCCACCGGGCGTCTTCCAGAAATCGCCGTTCATCTCGGTCTCGATGTAGCCCGGGCAGATCGCGTTGACGCGGATCTGATAGCGCGCCCACTCCATGGCCAGCGCATGCGTGAGATGGATCAGCCCCGCCTTCGAGGCATTGTACGGCGCCACCTGGCCGATCGTGCGCAGCCCGAGAATCGAGGCGATGTTGACGATCGACCCCGGCCGCTTCGCCGCCACCCAGCGCTTCGCCGCGGTCTGCGCCATCAGCCAGGCGCCCCGCAGGTTGGTGTCGACGACCGAGTCCCAGTCCGCCTCCGGCATGTCGAGCGCGGGCTTGACGATCGAGATGCCGGCATTGTTCACGAGGATGTCGACCGCTCCCAACGCCGTCTCCGCTGCGTCGAAGGCGGCGCCGATGGACGCGGCCGATTGCACATCGAGATCGACCGCGAGCGCCCTGGCGCCGTCCCGCTGCAGTTCCGCCTGAAGAGAGGCCAGCCGGTCCGCACGGCGGGCAGCGACGACGACCGACGCGCCGGCCGATGCGAGCGTGCGCGCAAAGTGCACGCCGAGACCCGACGAGGCGCCGGTCACGAGGGCCACCTTGCCGCTAAGGTCGAATCGCTTGGACATGCCGGTCGCTCCACTGTTTCATGCCGGCCTTATAGGCGAGCGACCCGTTCGGAGAAAGAAACATGGACCTCGGTCTAAAAGGCAAGCGCGTGATGGTGACCGGCGGCACGAAGAGCATCGGCCGCGCCATCGTCGACACCTTCCTCGCCGAGGGCGCGGTGGTGGGCTTCTGCGCCCGCGACGCGGCGCTGGTGAAGGAGCGCGAGGCGGAATGGCGCGCGCAGCAGGGCCGCGCCACCGGCACGGCGCTCGACGTGACGGACAATGCCGCGCTCAAGGCCTGGATCGACGGCTTCGCGGCCGACGGCGGCATCGACCATTTCGTGGCCAACGTGAGCGCACTCGGCACCGACAACACGGTCGAGGGCTGGCGCAAGGCGATCGAGATCGATCTCGTCGCCACGGTCAACGCGGTGCTGAACGTCCGTCCGCATCTCGAGGCGCGCGGCCAGGGTGCGACACTCACCATCATCGGCACGACCTCGCTCGTCGAGGTCGCCGGCCCGACGCAGCCCTACCGTTCGGTTAAGGCCGCACTCGTACCCATGATCAAGTCGATGGCCATCGAGCTGGCCCCCAAGGGCGTGCGCGCCAACATGGTCTCGCCCGGCACCATCCTCGAGGACGGCAACACCTGGGGCCGCCAGCGCGACGCCGGGTCCGAGCGTTACAGGCGTTCGCTGGCGCGCAATCCGACCGGCCGCATGGGCACGCCGCAGGAAGTGGCCAGCGCGGTCGTGTTCCTCTCCGGCGCGCCCGCCTCGTTCATCACCGGCATCAACATGGTGGTCGACGGTGCCATCACCTCGCGGGTGCAGTACTGACGCCTGTGCGCACGCCGTGGCCGCTGGTCGCCCTGCTGGTGGCGGCCGGCATGGTCGCGGCCTTCCAGGTCGGCAAGGCGCCGCCCGCCCTGCCGTCGATCCGTGAGGATCTCGGTGCGACCCTGGAGCAGGCGGGATGGCTGCTGTCGGTCATCAACCTGATGACGGCGCTGGGCGGCATGGCGATCGCCCTGACGGCCGACCGCGTCGGCCATCGCCGGCTGGCGATCTTCGGCACGCTGCTGGCTGGAGGGGCGAGTTTCGCCGGCGCCTTCGCGCCCAGCGTCGAGGCGCTGCTGGTCGGCCGCGTGTTCGAGGGGCTGGGCTTCATCGCCGTGGTCGTGGCCGTGCCGAGCTTGCTCCTGCGAATCACGCGGCCCGGTGACCAGCGTGTCTCCATGGCGATCTGGAGCACCTACATGCCGGCGGGTGCGGGCACGATGATGGTGATCTCGGCCATCGTGCTGCCCGGCACGTCGTGGCGTCTCGTCTGGTTCGTCGCCGCCGGCTTCGCCGCGTCGATGGCCCTGGCGCTCTTGCTCCTCGCCGTGCCACGGCGCGAACTCGACCCGCGGCCCGTCGCCCTGCGCCCCGTCCTCTCGGAGATGAAGGAGGTCGCGACCAGCGGCGGTCCGTTCGCCATCGCCCTCTGCTTTGGCGCCTACGCCTGCTGCTGGTTTGCCGTGATCGGCTTCCTGCCGACGCTGCTGATCGAGCGGCTGGGCTTCACGACTTCGGGCGCGGCCATCGTCACCGCCGCCGTCGCCTTCGTGAACGTGATCGGCAATCTCGGGGCGGGCTGGCTGCTGTATCACGGCGTGCCCAGGG
>JABMNB010000608.1 GCA_013205335.1 Rhodospirillales bacterium | reverse complement strand
TCTTCTTCTGCCGCCGCGGCGCCGCCTGCTTGCGCAGCACCCGGGTCGGGATCTTCTCGATGAACCCCGAGATATGAACACGCCAGTACAGCTCGCCGTTGACTTCCTTGTCGGCGACGTTGGCCATCAGCCCGAGGCTGCGCGAGAGGAAGGCGACGTCTTCGGCGAGCCTTTGCGAGTGGCTGGAGAACTCGAAACAGCCGTTGGTGCAGAGATGACCGTCGGTATCGATGAGCCCCGCCAGAACCGCCAGGCGCGTCTCGCGGCTGCCAAGCCGGAAGACGTCCGGCAGGAACTTCTCCGCCGATCGCTTGCCGAATATGCCGAGCTCCCGCAGGGCGTCGATCAGGACGTTGCCGCGGCCACGGCGACCGATGAGGTGGTAGCTATTGGCGGCATTGTTCGGCAGTTGGTCGACGCGGACACCGAGGCCGAGATACTCGGCATGGGCGTACAGCACTTCGGCGATCTCGGCATCCGGCGTGGTGACCGAAACGTTATTCAACGTGCAGCCGTCGCCGATCAGGATGCCGACGAGGTAGGGATCGAGCGCCGGCTCCTCGCGCTCCGGGAAATCTGCCGGCAGCCGCAGCAGCTTGTGCATGTGGCGGAAGCTTGCCGAAGCGGCCATCCAGTCGCCGATAGAGATATCGATCAACGCGCCATCGTAGTCGAATGCCCGCTTCTTGTTGCCCTGGTTGGTGCGGACAAGGGTCAGGATGTGACCCTCGTTCACGACGAAGGGTTTGCCCTTGATCGGCCGGATCTCGATCATCCGGTCGACACCCCGGTGTAGCTCGAACACGTGCCGAGGCTGACTGTCCGGCCCCATAACGACCTCGCCGACCTGGATGGTCTCGACCTTCCGGATCGACCCGTCGAACATCAGGATCGGAGTGCCCGGGGCGTGGCAGCCTGTCGGCGCGACACCCAGTGTATTGCCGTGCTCGCCGAGCGCATGAAGGCTGCGCTCGACGAAGGTCTTCTGGCGGGGACGGAGCAACATGCCGTACCTCACCGAGCCCAGGTGGGCCGCACCGTGCCCGCAGAGTTCGCCGGCGGTGCCGACACGGCAGGGGGCGTGGCCGGCGGCGCATAGGCTGGCGCGGCGGCGGGCTGGGCACCGACGACCGCGGCATATCCCTTATGATCCGGCGTCACCGCCGAGCGGATCTCGTTCTTGGCCTCGCCATTGGCGTCGGTGCCGACATCGATGCGCGCCACGAACTCGATCCCGTCGAGGTCGGCGAAGCCTGCGATGCGTCGCGCCGCCTGCGCCTGGGGCGAGCTGTCCTTGTCGGAAATCCCCCGCGCGGAGTTCAGCATGCCTCGCACGAAGCTGCGGCCCATGTTCGCCCAATCCGGCCCCTTGGGGCTGTACAGGCCGATCAGGGTGAAGATCTTGCGCCGGGCGTACGGGCCTTCGAGGATGGTGAACTCGCCGTTGATGTAGACCGCGCCGCTCGCCCCTCGGGTCGCGTAGCCGCCGGTCCAGCCCTGGCTGGGATCGTCGAAGCCGCCGGGCCGGATGCCCACGCGCACCTTGGCCAGCGTCCCCTTGGGAATCAGCGCGGCGTTCTGCTGGGCGTCGTTGTAGTCGTTCCAGGACGGTGCCATGGGATCAGCTCCTTGTGTTGACGGTGGTGGACGGCGGGGCCTCGGCGGCCGTAGCGGCCGGCAAGGCATAGGAAAGGCGCTCGGAGGGTGGGCGCAGGGGCCCGCGGATCTTCTCGAACAGGCGGCCGAGGTGCGGCTCCTCCAGCATGTCGAGCCGACCGCTGCGGTCCTTGGCCGGAAAACCCCAGGGATTGAGCGTCTGGCAGACGAAGCCGCGGGACAGGCTGCCGTCCTGGCCCTTGATCTCGGCCAGGGTGATGACCTGGTCGACGATGCCGGGCAGTTCGAGGCCGGTCTTGCTGCCTTCGATCTGCGGGCTGAACACGCGCCGGTTAAAATCGTCGAGCTTCTCGTCGAGGATTCCGACGAAGATCACGTTGCGCGCCCGCGTGTGCTGCAGATGTGTCAGCCACGCGATCATCTCGCGGCCGTGCAGACCGTAGGCACCGCGGATGTCGGCCTTGCCGGTCCGGTCCGCGAAGGCCTCAGGCTGTCCCCGGCACCACTGGAAGCAGAGCCGGCCGGCCACCGTGATGCTGTCGATGAAGATCGTCTCGAACGCGTCGAGCGACAGCGACGGTCCATACTCGGCAACGACCGCGGCATGGTGGGCCGCCGAGTATGGTTGGTCGTCGCGTAGAGCCGGGTTGGGTCCGCCGATGAACACCGCGAAGTCGCGACACTCCTGCCAGGTCCTCAACCGGAGCGTCGCTCCGGACCAGTCCTGGACGGCGAGGTCGCCCGCCTCGAGATCGGCGAACAACGTTTTCTTCTCGGGCAAGGTGAATAGCAGGCTGGTCTTGCCCGAGCCGCTCTTGCCAAAGACAGCGGCCTTCACGCCGCGGGCTTCGGCCAACCGCTCATCGGCGCTGACGATACGGAGGCTCATCGTGCGTCCTCCTTGAGGGTGAGAACAAAGCTCGGCTTGCCGGTCTTGACGGTGCGGGCCGGCGCGAAGGCGGTGCGGATGTTCTCGGGCCAGGCGGTGTACTTGCGCTCCGGCACCTTGATGGCGATGTCGACGTACTGGTTGGGATCGTCGCCGGCAGCACGGATACGCTCGACCACACCGGTGATCAGCGCCTGGTCCCAGTCGACGCGCTTGGGCAGGTCGGCCACGACGGTGACGCCGTCCTGCTCGAAGCGCATCGTACCGGTGTCCTTGCCGGCCTCGCGGCGCAGCGCCTGAACATGGTCGGCGAAGCGCAAGGCGATGGCGCCATCGATCCAGTCCTTGGCTTTCTTGGTGGCGTCGAGGGCAGCCGATGCATCTTCCTGCAGCAGCGCCAGGTGTTCGGCTGGCAGCTGCGCGATCTCACCGATCGGCATGTGCCGGATTCCGTCCAGGGGTGGACGATTTGTATTTCCGTTAGACATCATCAGATCTCCCATGGAGGAATAGGGCGGCGCACATTCGGGGTTCGCCTGGTCGCGTGGTGCAAAGGGTCGACGGGCTCGGCATCGCCCTGCCCCATAACGGCCTCGTACAGGCGGTCGAGCCGATCGGCCTCGTCGAGGCACTGCATGCCCTTGAGGCGCATGAAGCGGCGTGCCGCATCGAGCTGGGCGGGATCGGCGATCAGCTCCCTGACGGACACTTCCTCGTCGCGCTCGGGCACGAAGTAGGACGGCCGCTGCAGCGACCGGATCAGCGGCAGGAACGACGCATCGACCTCGCCGAAATCAGACTGGCCGGTTCCATTGCGCGAGTGGTGCAGCACGCGCTTTACCTCGGCGATGCAGCCGTTGCGCAGGATTCGGGCAGCGCCCTCGGTCTCGGCGGCGTCCGTCGTGTTGGGGAAGAGCGATCGCAGTATGTGGTCGACGATGCGCGGGGCGCTGCGGCCGATCCGGTCGGCCGCCTCCCAGACATGATGCGTGAAATCAGGTGTTCGCTTCGGCACGTGCGGCCTCCAGGATGGTGTTGAGAGCATCCCGACCGCGCGTCATCTTCGCGACGCTGCGTTCGAGCATGGGGGCGTCGAGGCAACCCGACAGGATGAACGCGGCACCGTGAGCATCGAGATAGTCGGCGATGCGCACGCAGCAGCCGTCGATGCCGGCGCTGGCGTCGTAGGCGGGATTGGGCTGGTAGAGCGGGTTGCGGGCGCGCTTCTTCGAGCCGCCGCCACGCAGGCCACGCATCGCGGCATCGACGACCATCTTCCGCAATGCCGCCCGGGTGGGCTCATCTCCGCGGTCGAGCTGCTCCTTGAGAGTGCGGCCGACGATGCCGGGCTGGGCCCGTTCGGCATCACGTACCAGGCGCGCTTCGTGGATATCCTTGCGGGAGAGGCCGATGTCGGCGACCGTCGCACGAGAGCTGCTGTTCCCGTCTGGAACAGCTCGT
>JABMNB010000607.1 GCA_013205335.1 Rhodospirillales bacterium | reverse complement strand
GTTCACGTCGGCGAGCAGGTAGGTGAAGGTGCCGGTGTCCCCATCAAAGAGCTGGCGGAGCAGCAGATCTCCGCCCCCGGCGGCAGCCCTCAGGAGGACAGGGGCAAGCAGCCCGACAGCCACGGTTCATGTCCTCGCAATGGCGATGGCCGCCGCAGCCCGGGATCTCCGCCGGACACCCGTATGCAGTCCGGAGATCGGATCGCAGACATTCCCTCTCATTTCTGCAGTTCCAAGCGCAAAACATCGTTGCGGGAGTAGTGTCCACTGATGTCGCGCAATTGTCGCTCCTCTATGACGACCTCCGGGTCGACATCTGCATAAAGAATGCCCTCCTCGCCAACGAGTGGGCCCGCCACGATGTCTCCTGTTGGACTTAAGATCATGGAACCCCCGTCCTGCCAGACCAATTTCTTCGACATTTGTTCCTTGAGAGGAAACTCCTCATCCGACAAGTTCGACCAATCGCTGGCGCGAAGCAGTCCGCTGGCACAAATAATCCAGGAGCGCCCTTCGATCGCCATGAAACGGGAGATGTCCTTCGTGAGAGAGAGGCTTCCGGGCCATGTCGATACATGCAGGACTTCCTCCTGCTGATGCAAGGCCGCCCTTGCGAGCGGCATCCAATTCTCCCAACAGGAAAGCCCTCCGACGCGACCGATTTTCGTGGGATATGTCACCAAGCCTTGGCCATCACCATCGGCCCAGATCAAGCGCTCGAGCCAGGTAGGCTTGAGTTTGCGGTGTCGTCCCCACAGCGTGCCATCAGGTCCGATCGTGAGTAACGTGCAATAGGTTGACCCCGCGTATTGCTCGGCAATGCCTCCCATGAGCATGACTCCGAGTGCTCCGGCGCGTTGTTTCATCGCCGTCACGATTGGTCCATCCAGGCGCAGGGCTTCGCGCCAGTATCGAGCGTAGATTTGCTTTTGATCGCCACCAGTCGAAATGGATGTCCAGTTCGGGTAGCCCGGGATCAAGGACTCACCCCATGTAATCAGTTCTGCGCCATGGCCGGCCGCTTCGCAGATGCGGGCTTCAAGCTTCTCCCAGGTCGCGGCTGCATTTAGATAGACAGGAGCGATCTGTATGACTGCTACTTTGAGTTTCGATCGAGACATTTTTTTGCTCCTGAAAACGTGAAATGAAAAGACAGCGCTTTGCCTGTCGTTTCGAAAGCCGAGTCACAAAAAGCATGAACCTGTTCTATCTGAAGGCTGAGGATTCATTCAACCTCTTCTGCCCCTGCTGTTGTTCTGGATCTCCAGTTTCGCAGGCGTCGCAAAGTCCCCCACGGCCAGATGCCGCGTGACCAGGCGTTCGAGAACCCCCTCCGCAGAGACCCCGGCTTTCCTCAGGACGCGCACCATACACCCGCGCATGAACCCCGTGGCAAGCCTTTTCGGCGTGCCGACTCGAATCGCGGGATCAGGCGAGCCGGCCGGGAGCACCCACCCGAACGGCAGAGCCGACGGCATCCTGCTCGGCCCAGGCTCGCGCCAGGTCCGGGTCCTCCGCGACGGCAATGCTGCGCCGTCCGTCGTCGAACTCGACGATCGCGACGGCGCGCGCGAGTTCTCCGCCCTCGGGGAGCGAGGTCGCGCCGACGACGGTCGCGCGGCCGGTCGCAGCGTCGTCGATCGGCCGCTGCCCGGTGGCGCTCGCGGCGCGTGCGCCGACGTCGTCGCGGACGAAGCCGCCTTCGCGCGGCTCGGTCGACCAGAGCGCGAGCGCCGGCTTGGTGAGCATGCCGCTCACGCAGGTGACCAAGCCGCGCTCGCCCGGGCGTTCGCGCAGCACGCGGGCCATCGTCGCCGTCGACTGCAGCACGTAGGAGTTGAGCGGGCCGCCGGCGAAGGTCATGCCGCCGGTGACGGTGAGAGGTGTATCGTGCGCTAGACCGAGTTCGTCGGCCTGCACCTGCACCGCAGCCGGAAAGCAGCTGTACAGGTCGACCGGGCCGCCGTCGGTCCCGGCGCCCGCCGCGCCGCGATCGCCGCCGTCGGCGAGTTCCGCAAGCCTTCGCGCGGCGATGCGGAACGCGGGCCAGCGGTGTAACTCGGCACGTGCGGTGAGTGGCAGCATGTGATTCGATTCGACCGACGCGAGCGGAAAGACCCAGCGCTCGCGCGGCACGCCGGCGCTGCGTGCCCGTTCGACCGTGGTGAGCAGCAGTGCTGCCGCCTGGTCGACGTTCCACTGCGAGCACAGCAGCCGCGTGTAG
>JABMNB010000606.1 GCA_013205335.1 Rhodospirillales bacterium | reverse complement strand
CAGCACGATCATGAGCGTGGTCGGTCAGTTCGGGCAGCAGAACGCCCAGACGCAGGCTGCGAGCGCAAACGCCGCTCAGGCCCGCTATCAGGCGCAGGTCGCCGCGCAGAATCAGGAGCTGATGCAACGGCAGGCCGCCGACGCCGCCCAGCGCGGGCAGGTCGCGGAAGAGAACCGGCGGCGCCTGACCGCCCAGCAGATCGGCCGGCAACAGGCCGCTTTTGCGGCGCAGGGCACCGACCTCGAAGGCAGCCCGACCGATGTCCTGAGCGACACGGCCGCGGTCGGTGAACTGGAGGCCCTGACTCTGCGCTCACAGGCGGCGCGGCAGGCCTACGAACATCAGATCGCCGGTGTGGGCTATGGCAACTCGGGCATCCTGTTGAGTAACCGAGCCCTCAACTCAACCCACCAGCCGAACTCGCTGGGCGTCGGCGCGTCGCTGCTGTCGAGTGCATCGACCCTCGCCGAGAAGTGGCGGAACTTTCAGTCGAGCAGCGGGCCGTAACGATCGTCGCGTAGGCAATGGGTCTTGCGACCGTCCCGTTGCTCGAGACAATGTTGATTATGGGTCAAGCCCCTATCAACGTACCGGCGGCACTGCTAATTTCGCGCCATGTCAGGTCTTCACATCAACTACTCGCCACGAATGACAGCAGCGCTGGTCGAAGCTGGCGCATTCAAGGAACAGCCGTTTACAGTCGTGGATGTCGGCGCGCGGGGCGGCGTCGCCTCTTACTGGTCTGTCTTCGGGGATGATCTGCGCATCATCGGTTTCGACCTGGACCCTGACGAATGCGCGCGTCTCAATGCCATCGACCCCCGCACACAGTACCTGCCCTTCGCACTCGATCGTCAGAGCCATCGCCGGACCGTGTACGTCGCCAACTATTCCGCTTCGAGCTCGTTCTACCGCACCGATGCCGCCTACATCGACCGCTTTACGGCCGGCCAGAACGCCGTCGTGATGTCCGAGCCGATGCTGGAGACCACGACCCTTTCGGCCGCGCTGGCATCGATCGGTCTTTACTCAGCGGACTTCATCAAGGTTGATGCTGAAGGTGCTGAACTTGAGATCCTGCAGGGGGCGGAAGACCTGCTGCCGAATTTGCAGGGCATCCTCTCCGAAATGCGCTTCACAAAGAAATTCTGCGGATGTCCTGAATACTGGGAGGTTGAGAAGTATCTGCGGGAGCAATCATTTGAACTCTACGATCTGGACGTGTACCGCCTCAGCAAGAAGGCATTGCCGTATCCTTATCTCTATTCCAACTATTTCGACGACGGTCGCCCCGCGGCCGGTCCGTCAACGCAGGGACAGGTGCTTTGGGCAGATGCGCTCTATCTGCGGGACCTGCTTGGCACCGCCCCGAAGGAAAGAAATCTAATCACGGCTGCATGCCTCTTTGAGATATTCGGATTGAGTGATTGTGCTGCCGAACTCATCCTGGCGCATCGCGGTACATTTGGAGCGTTAGTACCGTCTGATGAACTACTCAATCTCCTGGTGCCGGAGGTTAAGGGCCAGCGCCTGACTTATAAACAGTACATGGACCGCGATCTGGTGGGTGACCCCTTGCTGCGGCCTGCCAATGGCAGGCGTTTTCCCGAACCAGTCATCCCGCAATATGATGGCGAATTCGTTGCATCTTGGGATAGTAAGAAAGTGAGAGCATCGCTCTGGAAGAGACTTCTGTCTCTGTTTCGTTAACCGGGCGACGCCGCACGGAGACGGTAGCTTATAGCCGGTTAGGTGACGCTAACGATCTCCATTGCTGACAGCAGTCTTTACTTAATGGCGTGTGACTAATCCGCAGTACCGGAGCCCGGCCTTCGAACGGCCGATGCGTGCCCCCAGGCTCAAGCTGATCGAGAACGGCCGCCTCCTGCGGCGCAACGTGCGCAAAAAACTCGTCACGCTCGACGAACTCATGGCGCAGGTGCGCGAGAACGGGCTGGAGGACTGCGCGGAAGTGAAGGCGGCCCATATGAAAGCCAACGGCTACATCAGCATCATCAAGGCAGAGAAGTAGCCGGCCGGACCGGCTCTAGTCGCGCTCGGCGAGCCAGCGGGCACGATAGGCCTGCACCGCCTCGGCCGCTTCCTGCCACAGCGCGTGGGCCGTCTCCCTGACGTCGTCGGGAAAGCCGGCCAGCCGTTCATACCGCTCGTGGGCCTTGCGTTCGAAGTCCAGCAGCCGCGCCAGCCTCGAATCGGCCAGCCTCGAATCGGCCAGCCTCGAATCGGCCAGCCTCGAATCGGGTTGCTTGCTCGAGGGGGCCATGAGGTACCAACGAGATGTCCCGCGGCATCGTTGCCGACGATACGCATTTGTCGCGCCGGCACGGCGCGCGCCGTCCTCACCGGCAGTGCGGAGCGATGGCGCGAACGATTGCGGGGACGGTCACGGCAAGTTGCGCGGCCTGAGTCGGATGGACTCCGTCCGGGATGTCGCCATCCGGCACCTTCGCCCAGGCCTCGGAGGTGTCGATCAGCCCCGCGATGCCTTCGGCCGCCAGTTCGCGATACATCCGATAATAGTCGTTCAGCCGGGGCCGCTCCCGCACGGCGTCGCCGCGGACCTGATGCGTGATCAGGAGAAAGATCCTGGCCGAGGGTCGAGCTGACCGGATCGCCTCCACGAGGGCCATGGTCTGGCGCCGGCTGCGCGCTATGT
>JABMNB010000605.1 GCA_013205335.1 Rhodospirillales bacterium | reverse complement strand
TCCGAGCTGGCGCGGAAGTTCACGGTCGTCGTGCACGATCATCGCGGCACGGCGCGCAGCAGCCTGTCGAGGATCACCTACAGCGTCGAGCAGATGGCCGACGATGCGCTGCAGCTCATCGAGGGGCTGGGCTACGACAGGGTCCATTGGTGCGGCCACTCGACCGGCGGGGCGATGGGCCAGATTCTGGCGATCGAGCATCCCCGCCGCATCGACCGGCTGGTGCTGAGTGCCACCTGGGCAAAGACAGACGCCTTCTTCCGCCGCCTGTTCGAAATGCGTTCGCTGATGCTGCGCGAACTCGGTCCGGCGGCTTACCTGAAGTCGAGCGCGCTGGCGCTCAATTCACCCGCCTGGGTGCGCGACCACGATGCCGACCTGGTGGCCGCCGAAGCGAAGGCGCTCGGGACCATACCGGTTCCCGAGATCGTCCTGTCGCGAATCGCGGCCATCGTGGCGCATGACCGGCGCGAGCAGTTGCAGAAGGTAACGGCACCCACGCTGGCCCTCTGCGCCCGCGACGACACGGTGACGCCGCTCTATTTCACCGAGGAGCTGGTGCGGTTAATCCCGGGCGCGCGCGGCTATGTGCTGCCGGACGGCGGCCATGCATATCCGAACGTGCACGGCGCCGAGTTTCGTCGTGTAATGGCCGCCTTCCTGCTGGAGTCCTGACCGCCATGAAAATCGAACCGCTGATCGCCGCCGCCACGGCCGAGTTGACCGCCATCCGGCGCGACATCCATGCACACCCCGAGCTTGGTTTCGAGGAGGAGCGGACCAGCACCATCGTGGCCCAGAAGCTTAAGGAGTGGGGCTGCGAGGTCACGACCGGCATCGGCAAGACCGGCGTCGTGGGCACGATCCGGGTCGGCAACAATCCGCGCGCCATCGGGCTGCGCGCCGACATGGACGCGCTGCCGATGGACGAGCTCAACACTTTCGACCATCGCAGCCAGCACAGGGGTCGCATGCACGCCTGCGGCCATGACGGCCATACCGCGATGCTTCTGGGCGCCGCCAAGTACCTCGCGGCCACGCGCAACTTCGACGGCACCGTGCACCTGATCTTCCAGCCGGCCGAGGAAGGCCGCGGCGGCGCCGAGGCGATGGTCAAGGACGGGCTGTTTCAGAAGTTTCCCTGCGAGATCATCTTCGGCATGCACAACAGGCCGAAGCTCGACGTCGGCAAGTTCGCCATCCGCTCCGGCCCGCAGATGGCGGGCGGCGGCCTGTTCGACATCCACATCACCGGCAAAGGCGCACATGGCGCGCGGCCCGAGACCGGCATCGACCCGGTCATCATCGCCACCCAGATCATCTCGGCGCTGCAGAGCGTCGTGTCGCGCAACGTGGCGCCGCTCGATTCGGCGGTGATCTCGGTCACGCAGATGCATTCGGGCGACGCCTACAACGTGATCCCGCAGGAGGCCGTGCTGCGCGGCACCATCCGCGCCTTCAGGAAGGAGACGATGGCGCTGATCAAGGAGCGCATCGAAACCATCTCCAGCGGCATCGCCGCAACCCTGGGCGGCAGCGCCAAGGCCGACGTGCGCATCGCCTTCCCGCCGCTCGTGAACGACAAGGATGCCGTGAAGTTCATCGCCGACGTGGCGGCGGAGATCGTGGGCCCGGAGAACATGAATCGCGAAGGCCCGTTCGTGATGGCCTCCGAGGACTTCTCCTACATGCTGGAGCAGGTCCCGGGCGCCTTCATCAACATCGGCAACGGCGGCGGCGAAGGCGGCTGCGAGGTTCACAATCCCAGTTACGATTTCAACGACGAGGCGCTCACCCTGGGCTCGACCCTGTGGGCGCGCGTGGTCGAGAAGCGGCTGGCGAAGGATCCGCGGTGAGCACCGCCGGCGACGGCGCCAGCCGGCACTGGCTGCTGCGGGAACTCCCCTATGTAGCGATGCTGGCACTGGCTGTCGGCGGCGTCATCCTGACGGGATTCCGCGGTCCCACGACCTATGCCTACTGGATGGTGTTGGCGCCGATCTACGGCCTCGCCTGCGTGATGTCGGGGTGGCGGGAAGTCGCTAAGACAGCCGATCACCTGCGGCTCATCGTGACACAGGCGCT
>JABMNB010000604.1 GCA_013205335.1 Rhodospirillales bacterium | reverse complement strand
GATGAAATGCAGGCCGGGCGCAAGCGTGCGCGTATAGCGGCCGAACCGTTCGATGGTCCAGTTGGTGCCCTGGCTTACCGTCTTGACGCCGGCGAAGATCAGCACCAGCGCCACGAGGACGACGGCCAGCACGAAAATCAGCGCACCCGATATCATTCAGCGTCTCCTCTGGATTTAGCGGAGACACTAGCCCAAGGGCGGGTGCAGGACCATCGCGTGGCTAGTCGGCGGCGGCGAACTCGGTCTCGATGACGGGAACTGCCTTCGACGCCGGCGCGACCCGCTGATCGGTGGCAAGCCAGCGATCGAGGAAGCCGTTGATCCAGCGGTCGAGCGGCGGATCGTACAGAGCGTGCATCGAAAGATGGACGCCGCGCTGCTGGGCACCCGGCATCTTCAGCCGCTCCGCCGCCTTGAGAGTCCAGATGGTCTTCATCTCCAGGGTAACCTCGGGATGGAACTGGAAGCCGAACGCGTTGGGGCCGCAGCGGAAGCCCTGCACGGGATAACGGTCGTTGGTGGCGAGCAGCTCGCAGCATTCGGGGATCGTCATACCCTCGCGGTGCCACTGGTAGACCTTCATCGGCGCCTTGAACCAGCTGCGGCCCTCTTCGGTCGGTTCGACGTCGACATAGCCGATCTCGACCATGCCTTCCGGATGGGGGGCGACCCGACCACCGGCGGCGCGCGTCAGGAGCTGGGCACCAAGGCACAGGCCGAGGAAGGGCACGCCGGCGTCCACGACCTTGGGGATCCACTCGATTTCGCACTTGATTCCCGCCAGCGTGCCGCAATCGTTGGCGGACATCGGGCCGCCGAAGATCACCACGCCGGCGTAGTCGGACATGTCCTCGGGCAAATTGCAGCCGAGATTCGGGCAAAGTCGGTGGAGTTCGTAGCCGCGCTTTTCGAGGAGCGCGCCGACCCGACCGGGTCGCGAATGCTCCTGATGCACGACGATGGCGATCTTTTTAGGGCCCATTCCTCTACACTGGCCAGCCGGTACCGTCATGGATTAGCAAGATACGCGCCAGGTGTGGCAACGACAAGGCAACTGGCGATGGAGGGGCGATTTGGCGCGGAAGCTGGACTTTTACTTCGACTGCTCGAGTCCATGGACCTATCTCGCCTTCCACGCGGTCCAACCGCTGGCGAAGGAGGCGGCAGCGGAGATCGTCTGGAAGCCGATCCTGGTCGGTGGCGTGTTCAATGCGGTCAACCAGACGGTCTACGAGAACCGCGCCAGGCCCAACCCGCTGAAGCAGTCCTACAGTCAGAAGGACATGCAGGACTGGGCCCGCCTCTACGGGCTCGCCATCAGGTTCCCGCCGACAGTGTTCCCCGTGAACAGCGTGAAGTGCATGCGGGGCGCCTTCGTGGCGCTCGCCGAGGGCAAGCTCATCCCTTATGCCACCGCCGCTTTCGAGGCCTATTGGGGGAACGACCGCGACCTCGCGCGGGAGGATGTGTTGGCCGACATCGCCGAGCGCGCCGGCATCGAGCGCGAGCACTTCTTCGCAGGCATCGAGACCGCCGCCTGCAAGGCGCAATTGCGCGCCAATACCGACGAACTGATCGCCCGCGGCGGCTTCGGCAGCCCGACGATCTTCGTCGGCAACGACATGTATTTCGGCAATGATCGCATGCCGCTGGTCAAGGCCGCGCTGGAGGGTGCATGAGCCGTAACGACGATCCCGAATTCTGGGCGAAGGCCAACGCCCATCTGGTGCGTTATGGCGGCGCCTTCTCGCCACTGATCGCCGAAAGCGCGGCAGGCAACTACTTCACCGACGCCGACGGCCGGAAGATCCTCGATTTCACGTCGGGCCAGATGAGTGCCATCCTGGGCCACAGCCATCGCGAGATCGTCGAAGTGGCACGGCACTATGTGGGTGAACTCGATCATCTCTACTCGACGATCCTGTCGCGGCCCGTCGTCGAACTGGCGTCGCTGATCGCCCAGGTGTCGCCCGGCAAGCTCGATCGCGTGCTGCTGGTCTCCACCGGCGGCGAGTCGAACGAGGCCGCTCTGCGCATGGCCAAGCTGGTGACGGGCCGGCACGAGATCGTGGCCATGAGCCGGTCGTGGCATGGCGTCACCGGCGGTGCTGCCGCGGCGACTTACTCTTCGAGCCGCAAGGGCTACGGCCCGCCGCAGCCCGGCGCCCTGGTCCTGCCGGCGCCGGATACCTATCGCTCGCGCTTCATCGACGATCGCGGCGTCTACGACTGGCAAAGCGAACTCGATTTCGGCTTCGAACTGGTTGATCGGCAGTCGAGCGGTGCGCTCGCCGCCTGCATCGTCGAGCCGATCCTGAGTTCGGGCGGCGTGCTCGAACCGCCAGTGGGTTGGATGGCGTCACTCGCCGCCAAATGCCGCGAGCGCGACATGCACCTGATCTTCGACGAGGCGCAGACCGGGCTCGGCCGCACCGGCACCCTCTTCGCCTGCGAGCGCGACGGCGTGGTGCCCGAGTATCTCACCCTCTCCAAGACCCTGGGCGCCGGCCTGCCGCTCGCCGCCATGCTGACGACGCCGGAGATCGAGGATGTGGCGGCCGAGCGCGGCTTCCTCTTCTACACAACGCACGCGTCCGATCCCCTGCCCGCCGCCGTCGGGCTGAAGGTCATCGAGGTGATCCTGCGTGATCGCTTCACGGAACGCGCGGCAATCCTCGGCACGCGGCTGAAGGACGGGCTGATGGCCCTGCAGCAACGCTACGACTGTATCGGCGACGTGCGCGGCCGTGGGCTGCTGCTGGGACTCGACCTGGTGAAGGACCGGCGCTCCCGCACCCCCGACCCGGAGCTTGCGCAGACGGTGGCGCGGACCTGCCTGGAACTCGGGATGATGACCAGCGTTGTTC
>JABMNB010000603.1 GCA_013205335.1 Rhodospirillales bacterium | reverse complement strand
GCCCCGGAGGGGCGGTGGGGTCATATCCTCGGCTAGTTGATCAGCCCGTAGAACTTGCCGGCGTTAGTACAGGTGATCATCTTCACCTGCTCGGCCGGAACCTCGGCGAACTGTTCCTTGATGTACTTGTCGGAGTGCGGCCACACGCCGTCGCCGTGCGGGTAGTCGGAGCCCCACATCAGGCTCTCCGCGCCCATGTCGTCGATCAGCTTGGCGCCGATGCGGTCGAACTGGAACGTCGCCTTGCACTGGCGGCGCCAGTAGTCGGACGGCTTCATCTTCATGCCGAGGTCGGTGAAGCGGTCCTCCCACTCGAAGTCCATGCGGTCGAGCGCGTACGGGATCCAGCCGCAGCCCGACTCGCCGAAGGCGATGCGGACGTTGGGGAAGCGCTCCAGCACGTTGGCGCCCATGATGGCCGCCAGGATGTTCACCAGGTTCATCTGGAAGCCCGAGACCACGGTGAAAAACACCGAACGGCCGACGCGGCCGGGATACTTCTCAATGGTGCCGGGCGGGACGTTGGGGAAGGTGTGGAAATGGAGCGGGAGCTGCACCTCGTTCACCGCCTTCCACAGCGGATCCCACATCGGATGCCACATTGGCTCCATGTCCCAGGAGCAGGAGAGCTCGAGGCCCTTGATGCCCATCTTGGCGACCCGGTGGATCTCCTTCACCGCGGCGTCGATGTCGCCGTAGGGCAGGCAGGCCAGGCCGATGTGCCGGTCGGGATAATAGCTGCAGAAATCCTTCAGCCAGTCGTTGTAGATGCGCAGCATTTCGTTGCCGGCCTCGCGGTCGTTGAGGCGGCTGGCGGCGCCCAGGATGCCGTAGATCACCTCGGCGTCGACGCCGTCGCGATCGAGGTCTTTAATGCGCAAATGCGGGTCTGAAATCCGGCGGATGTCCTTGGCGCCGTCCGAATAGAGGCCGGTCTCGGCCATGATGTCGACGCGGCCATGCTTGCCAGGCACGAACTTCGAGCCGGCCGGGCCGACGCCGTTCTTGAAGCCGAACGAGGCGCCGTTCTTCGCCACCCACTTGGGCCCCTCGTCGGTATCGGTGACGTAGGGCATGCGGTCCTTGAGGTCGCGCGGGGCCATCGAGGTGAACAGGTCGGGTGGCATCCATGGCAGATCGAGATGGCTATCGGCCGAAATGCGCTTGTATTGCATGGCGTTGGCTCCCTTGAATTTTCAGCAGGAATTATGCGCCGTCTGACGAGCGGGGCAATGCCCCTACTGTTTCGCGGGTCGGCTTGTGTGCTAGGCATCGAAGCATGACAGACAGCGCCGCATCCCGCCTCGAAGGTGAATTCGACTACATCGTCGTGGGCGCCGGCTCGGCCGGATGCGTGCTCGCCAACCGGCTCTCGGCCGATCCCAGGAACCGCGTGCTGGTGCTCGAGGCAGGCGGTCGCGACAACTGGATCTGGTTTCACATTCCGGCCGGCTACCTGTTCGCCATCGGCAATCCGCGGGCTGACTGGATGTTCCAGACCGAGAAGGAGCCGGGCCTCAACGGCCGCGCGCTGAACTATCCGCGCGGCAAGGTGGTCGGCGGCTGCTCGGCCATCAACGGCATGATCTCGATGCGTGGCCAGTCGCAGGACTACGACCACTGGCGACAGCTCGGCCTTACCGGCTGGGGGTGGGACGATGTCGCGCCGGTGTTCCGCAAGCTCGACAATCACTTCCTGGGCGACACCGAACATCACGGCGCCAGCGGCGAATGGCGGGTCGAGGAATCGCGCGTGCGCTGGGAGGTCCTCGACGCGGTGATCAAGGCCGCCAATGAAATGGGCATCCCGCAGACCGCGGACTTCAACACCGGCGACAATACCGGCGTGGGTTATTTCCACGTCAACCAGAAGCGCGGCATTCGCATGTCCGCCGCGCGCGCCTTCCTGAAGCCCGTGCTTCGCCGGCCGAACCTCGACCTGCAGACAGGTGTGCTGGTCGAGAAGCTGGTGTTCGAAGGCAAGCGTTGCACGGGCGTGCTCTATCGCCAGGAGGGGCGCCTCGTCGAGGCGCGTGCAAAGGGGGAGGTCGTCCTGGCGGCCGGCGCCGTCGGCTCACCGCAGATCCTGCAGCTTTCCGGTATCGGCCCGGCGGACTGGCTGGGCGAGGCCGGTGTTGCCGTACTGCACGACCGGCCGGGTGTCGGCCGCAATCTGCAGGACCATCTGCAGCAGCGGGCGATCTTCAAGGTCGACGGCGTGAAGACCTTGAACACGGCCTACCATTCTCTGGTTGGCCGGGCGCTGATGGGCATGCAATATGCATTGCTGCAGAAAGGGCCGCTCACCATGTCGCCCTCGCAGCTCGGCATCTTCACCAGGTCCTCGTCGCAGCATGAGCGGTCCAATATCGAATTTCACGTGCAACCGCTCTCCCTCGACAGGTTCGGCGAGCCCCTGCATCGCTTCCCCGCCATCACGGTGAGCGCCTGCAACCTGCGCCCGACCTCGCGCGGCACGATCCGGTTGCGCTCGGCCGATCCGTCGGCCAAGCCCGTCATCGCGCCCAACTATCTCGCGACCTACGAGGATCGCAGCGTCGCAGCCGATGCGATCCGGGTGACGCGGCGCCTGATGCGCCAGCCCGCGCTGCAGCCCTACCATCCCGAGGAATATCTTCCGGGACCGAGTGTCGGCAACGACGATGCCTCGCTCGCCAAGGCCGCCGGCGACATCGGCACCACGATCTTCCACCCCGTCGGCACCGCGAAGATGGGCCTGCCGTCCGATCCCCACGCGGTGGTGGATGAGCGACTGCGCGTCATCGGCCTGCAGGGCCTGCGGGTGGTCGACGCTTCGGTGATGCCGACCATTACGTCGGGCAACACCAACACCCCGACCATCATGATCGCCGACAAGGCAGCCGGAATGCTTCTCGAAGACAGAAGACAAGGAGTCTCGCATGCGTAAGAAGATTCTGGGGCTGGCCGCGGCCCTCGCGCTCTCGCTTCCGGCCAGTGCCGGCGCGCAACAACCCACGACGCTGCGGGTGGTGGCGCACTCCGATCTCAAGATCCTCGACCCGATCTGGACGACCGCGTTCATCGTCCGCAACCATGGCTACATGATTTACGACACGCTGTTCGCGCTGGACGGCGAGCTCAAGATCAAGCCGCAGATGGTCGACACCTGGAAGATGAGCGACGACAAGCTCACCTGGACCTTCACCCTGCGCGACGGGCTCGAGTTCCACGACGGCCAGCCCGTCACCACCGAGGATGTGATCGCCTCGCTGAAGCGCTGGGCCGTGCGCGACAGCCTGGGCCAGATTCTGTGGAGCAAGATGTCCGAGCTGAAGGCCGTCGATGCCAGGACCTTCCAGATCGTGCTCAAGGCGCCGACCGGTATCGTCCTGCAGGCGCTGGGCAAGCCCTCCGGCAACCCTTTCATCATGCCCAAGCGGATCGCCGAGACGCCACCCACGGACCAGATCAAGGAGTTCGTGGGCTCCGGCCCCTTCATCTTCAA
Organism: Rhodospirillales bacterium; assembly: GCA_013205335.1. Lineage (GTDB taxonomy): Bacteria > Pseudomonadota > Alphaproteobacteria > Reyranellales > Reyranellaceae > Reyranella. The sequence continues at coordinate 3,140 of JABMNB010000603.1, read as the reverse complement.
GGCCGATGAATGGAAGCCCGGCGACAGGACCGTCTATATCCGGAATCCCAAGTACAAACCGCGAGCCGAGCCGGCCTCGGGTCTGGCCGGAGGCAAGGTCCCCAAGGTCGATCGCGTCGAATGGCTCGCCATCCCCGACCAGCAGACCGCGGTCAACGCGTTGCAGGCCGGCGAGATCGACATCATCGAGTCGCCGCAGCACGACCTCTATCCGCTGCTGAAGAAGGACCGCAACGTCTCCCTGGTCACCACCAACAAGTGGGGCAACCAGTACATCTATCGCTTCAACCAGCTCCACAAGCCGTTCGACAATGCCAAGAACAGGCAGGCGATGCTCTATGCGCTGAACCAGAAGGACTTCCTGAACGGCGTCATCGGTGATCCCGAGTTCTACAAGGTCTGCAAGGCCATGTTCATGTGCGGCGGTCCCTACGAGACGACCGCGGGCTTCGCCGACAAGTACGAGAGCGACTTCACCAAGGCCAGGCAGCTCCTGGCCGAGGGCGGCTACGACAACACCCCGGTCGTGCTGCTGCACTCGACCGATCTCTACGTGCTGACGAACATGGCGCCCATCGCCAAGTCGCTGATGGAGAAGGCCGGCATGAAGGTCGACATGCAGTCGATGGACTGGCAGACGCTGGTCGCCCGCCGCGCTAGGAAGGACGCGCCGGACAAGGGCGGCTGGAACGTGCTCATCACTTCCACGTCGGGTGCCGATTCACTCGATCCGCTGACCTACAGCTTCATCAGCGCCTCCTGCGACAAGGCGTGGTTCGGCTGGCCGTGCGACGCCGAGATCACGCGCCTGCGCGATGCCTTCGCCGACGAGGTCGACGAGACCAAGCGCAAGGAGATCGTCGAGAAGCTTCAGCTCCGCGCCGCCGAGGTGCCCACGCACGCTTTCCTCGGCCAGTACAATAACGCCATGGCGATCCGCAAGAACGTGACCGGCAGCGTCGTCTCGCCCGTGCCGGTCTTCTGGAACATCGAGAAGAAGTAGCGGCCACTATTGCCGCGACGCGGCTCAGACGACCGCGTCGCCGACGATCTGGGTGCGCTGCATGCGGCGGTGAAACGGGCCGGCATCGTGGATGGCCAGGTGCTTGGTGCAGCGGTTGTCCCAGAAGGCGACGGAGCCGGCTTCCCAGCGGAAGCGGCAGGTGAATTCCGGCCGATGGCCATGATCCATCAGGAAGTCCAGCAGCGGCCGGCTTTCCCGCTCGGTCATGTTCTCGAAGCGGCAGGAATAGGAGTGGTTCACGAACAGGCACTTCCGGCCGGTCTCGGGATGGGTGCGGACCACCGGATGGACGCTCTCGGTCGGCCGCCAGGTCGAATCCTCGCGCACGCGGATGGAGCGTCGGGCGTTCAGCCCGGCCTGCGGACCTGCGACGCGGATGTCGCTGTGGACGACGCGAAGGCCGGCCAGCATCGACTTCATGCCGTCGGAGAGGCTTTCGTAGGCGAGGTACTGATTGGCGAACAGCGTGTCGCCGCCATAGGGCGGCACGTCGAGCGCATAGAGGATGGCGCCCATCGGCGGCTCCGGCATCATCGTCGTGTCGGAGTGCCACTCTTCGCCGACGATCCGCTCGTCGCCAGGCTTGCGCACGACGCGGACGATCTCGGGGTCGCCTTCGCCGGTATTGAAATTGGGATGGATGAAGATATCGCCGAAGCGGCGGGTGAAGGCCTTGTGGCTGGCATCGTCGATCTGCTGGCCGCGAAAGAAGATCACCAGATGCTCGAGCAGCGCGCGTCGGATTTCGGCGATCGCCGCCTCGTCGAGGCCGGCGCCGATATCCAGGCCGCGGATCTCGGCACCCAAGGCGCCGGCGATCGGCGAGACGGTGATGCGTTGGTAATCGGGCATGTCTGCAATGATGCGGGTGGCCGCCCGACCGGGCAAGCCGGTAGCGACTGAACTTTTCGCCGGGCGGCGCGTTGGGCCTTCGCAGTCCTTTCCTGGAGGCGGACATGGCGACACGAGAGAACAGGGGACCGTGATCGCCAGCCAGGGCGCCTGGGCCAAGGCAGAGCTGCTTGCCCGCCGGCTCTACCAGCTCGCCACGATGCCCACGCGCTCGGAAAATCACCCGACCTAGGACCCGACGTGGCGCAAGGCCATGGAAGCGGCCTTCGTGGCCATCGGTACGGGCGACGAAAAAAACATGGATGAGGCGCTGGTCCGCCTCGAACAGCTCGCCCGCAACCACGCTTAGGGCGGTGTCTGTTCGCTTTCGCACGTAAGGCGCGCAGGAATCGCTGGCAAACATGCCGCACCGCGAGTGCGGCGGCAATGCAACCAAATCATGGCGGACGGGTTGTCCCTTCGTCGTTCTACACAGCGGGGAAATTCCAATGAAGAAGTTGTTTGCAGCGGCGTTGATGGTCCTGACGCCGGCCGGAGCACATGCCCAGACGATCAACGCCCAGGAAGGCTTCTACATTGGCGCCGGCGGCGGTGCCGCGTGGTTCATCGGGTCCACGGCCGGCGTGCAGACGTCGACAGGGTGGGCGGTCGGCGGCAAGGCCGGCTATGACTTCGTCGGGCCCCGCCTAGAACTCGAAATCGGCTACGGCGAGATCCCCTTCTCTGCACCGGGCGTGGCGCTCAGCGGCCAGCTCGGGCAGGGGACCGTGATGGCCAACCTGCTGTACGACTTCATGCCGACCTCGGTCATCACGCCCTATATCGGCGCCGGTGCGGGCGTGGCCTTCGTCCCCTTCGGCAACTTCTCCTTGAACAACCCGCAGTTCGCCTATCAGGGCATCGTGGGCGTCGCCTACAATGTGAACGAGCAGTTCCGGTTCATCGTCGAAGGCCGCTACCTCGGTACGACCAACCCGAACGTCAACACGCCGTTCGGCAACGTGACCTTCCAGAACAACAACATCCTGGCGCTGGCCGGCGTCACCTACAAGTTCACGGCGCCGCCGCCGCCGCCGCCGCCTCCGATGGCACCGGCCGTCGCTCCGCCGTCGTTTATGGTGTTCTTCGACTGGGATCGCGCCAACCTGAGCGAGCAGGCGCTGAACACGATCCGTCAGGCCGCGTCCGCCTACAAGCAGAAGGGCAATGCGCGCATCACCGCGACCGGCCACACCGACACGTCGGGCACGGAAGCCTACAACAT
>JABMNB010000602.1 GCA_013205335.1 Rhodospirillales bacterium | reverse complement strand
GCTCCACCCATTTATACCCTGTCTTGCGGCTGATCTCGTAACGCTCGCACAGCTCTGTCATCGAGTACTCCGATGACAGGTGGTCGGTGATGAAGCGCATACGTGTAGCGGCGCGCAATCATAAACGGTCCGACGCGCAATCAAGGGAGGTTTTCGACGCAGATTAGCTGAGACTATCGTGGTGTCTCGACGCAGATTGTTTGCGACTGAACGCAGGCTCGGTGAGACGGACGCAAGATCAAACGTTCCAACGCACATTATCTGAGACTGGGCGCGGGGTGCGGGTGCGGGTTCGTGCGGAAAACGGGCGGTTTCCTGGCGGCCGCGCCCAACCGGCCAATCTCGACCAGAATCTGCCAGAAAACCCGTTGCGATTATGTGGGAAGTCCGGCCGCACGCATCTCATCCATGAGTTCCTGCGCACGGCCCGCGTCCAGGTCGCCCCGCAACAGCCGTCGGATTTCAGCCGGCTTGGCATCGAACTGCTCCACGAGGCTGCGCAGGTCGTAGCCGTTGCGGGTCAACTGCGGCTCCAACTCGTCGAGCTTGCTGGACAGGACCGCCTCGACGACGCCGGCGGCGATGGGTTTGGCGCCGATCTCGAACCCGGCTTCGAACGCGCGCACCAGATGCTGGCCGATTTGCAGTGGTGTCTTCAGCTTGGCGGCCAGCAGCGTCGCCGCATCGTCGGTCAACACGTCCTCTGGGGTCACACCGTCCTTGAGCGAGGCTTTCAGCACCCAGTCGATGTAATCGCGCTGCCGATCACGCAGGCCGCCGAACTCGAACACGGTCGTGCGATCACCGATTTCCTCCATCTTTGGGCGGCGCAGGTCGTTCTTCAACTTGGGATGCCCGACCAGCACGATGGACAACTGGCCGCCGCCCTCCGCCACCAGTTCGATGAGCCGTTTCAGCGCGGTCAGCGTCTTCGGGTGGAGATCGTGCGCGTCGTCGACGAACAGGGCCACGGGTTTCTTGGCCCGCCGGAACAGGTCCTGCAGGTCGCGCACCCGTCGTTCCGACTGGCTCGATATCTTGACCGTCTTCTCGGGGGTCAGGTCGTAGAATAGCGCAGCCTCCAGCAGTGGAAGACTGATCTTCGCCTTGTCGATCGACAGCGAGCGCGACACGATGACCCGCCCCTCGCGCTCGAGTTCGGCCCGCAACCGGCGCGACAGGATGGTCTTGCCCGATCCAATAACCGCGGTCAGTGCGATCAGCCGACCGCCCATGATCGCCGCCCGGATATCGCGCGACACCTGGGCATGGTGTTCGGTTTCGAAGAAGCCCGCGTCGACTGGCGCGCGCGCCAGGCCGTAGAATCCCATCACCTCGGTCAGCATTGGCCGACGCCTCCCCTGCGTCCCTGTGGAAAGCGGTCTCGTATGGCGGCGATGATTTCGGGACGCGCCAATGTCCGGTTCAGCAGCGCATCGATGAATGCCCTGTCTTCATCTGGCAAGGTGGCCAACGGCACCCTGATTGCGTCGGCAATCGCCCGCCGTGCCGCGATCGGGTTGGCGAAGACGAGTTCATGAAACGGGTCTGGGTCCCTGAATGGGCGCACGGCGACTGTGACGGCATCGGCCTCTTGCCGTATGCCGGTCATGATCACCGCGTTCTCCCCCGACAGCGCCGCCCGCGGCAGCATGAGCTTGCCGGCTAGGGCCGCCACCTGGTCGGCGCGAACCTCATGGCGGGATTTGCGGTGTTTGCGATAGCGATGCAGAGGGATCGGGCCGCCGACCGGGCGGAACGGCCCCAGGCGTTCCTCGCCATGTTCGACCCACAATTCCTGATCGAACAAGCCCCACCAGACCACGACCGTCTCGCCTGCAAGCTCGGCATCGACTTCGTAGGTCACCCCGGCAACGGTCAGGCGGCAGTCGATGCCGACCAGGCGTCGCTCCGGCTCACGCGCGAACGCGCAGAACCGCTCCCAGGCGCACATCTGCCTGATGCCGCCGTCGGGTAAGTGTGCCAGCCAGTCGTCGATGCGCGCATGCGGCTCGGATCGATGGTCGCCGCGGTTGTAGGTGGCGATGAAGCGCGCAAGCCAGCGGTTCGCCTCCGCTTCGGTCTCGGGCTGATGAAAATGATAGAGCGTTTCGTGCGCCTCCTTCACGGTACGGAACGGCCGCTCGACCTTGCCCTTCGCGCGCGCCGTCGTTCGCCGTCCGTCCGACCCGGCAGGCATGTGCGGCAGTATTTCGACGCCAAGGCTTTCCATCACCCGTTTGAACACCGCCGATTTCCCGACCGGCCCGTTGTCGAGGGAGAGCGCGGCGGGGATGCCCTGGAACGGGTCGACCTCGCCGTCTGCCTCCGAAGACTTCGGTGCCATCGCGTTGAACAGGAAGCGCAACGCTGTCTCGACATCCTCGCCGTAAACGCAACGATATTCCTGGTACGCAACGCCCGAGCGGTCATCGACGACGGAGAACAGCATCAGGATGGGCGCACCCTGCCGGTCCGCGTCGATCCAGGCCGGCGTCTTCAGGTGCTTCAGGTCGGACGGACTCATGTCGAAGTGCCATAGCGCATTCGCGTATTCGGCCTGGAAGCGGACGGCCGGCGGCTGGCGTGTCATCCGCGCGTGGTCGTAGCCGAGACGATGCAAGTGACGATTGACCGTCGAGGCGGTCAACTTGCCTGGCGCCAACTGCTGGAAGCCGTCCGGCGTATCGACACCATGCTCGATCAGTAGTTGCAGGGTACGGACCGTCGAAAGATGCCGGCCTTTCTTGTTGGTCGTCCTGATCTTCATGGCGGCGATGATCTCGCACCAACGCTCAATCTCGGTCACCGGCATCACGCGTGGATGGCCGCGATCGGTGCGGTGTGCGTCTTTTGGCCGGCGGTCGCCGCGCAGCAGGCGATACAACGAGGCTCGACTGACGGCGTAGAGCTGCGCCGTGGACGTCACCAAAGCACTGCGCTCGGGATGGCGTGCCGGCAATGCCGCAATACGACGCCGCAGGGTCGAAAGCGCTTCCGCTGGTACCCCGCCGCCCCTCGGCATCAGGCGCCCGCGCTCGCATGAGCGGGCCGCCGTGGCCGTGATCGCGCAGCCGTGCCAGGACGATGGCTGCCGTCGAGCACGGCCTGGCCGGCGGCCTTTGGCGTCCCGTCGCCGTTGACGTAGGTGTAGAGGGTCGTGGTCGTGAGGTTCAGGCGCTTGGCCACTTCGGCCGCGACGGCCGTGCGATCCGACATCGCCGACATCGCCATCACGAGCGTGGCGCGGTCCATCTTGCGCGGTCGTCCGCCCATGCGCCCTCGCGCGCGGGCTGCCGCAAGCCCGGCCATGGTGCGCTCGGCAATCAATTCGCGCTCGAACTCGGCGAATGCGGCGAAGATGCCGAACGCGAGGCGGCCATTCGCCGTCGTCGTGTCGATCTGTGCGCCGGCACCGGTCAGCACCTTCAATCCGACGCCCCGGCCGCGCAGATCCTCGGCCGTATTGACCAGATGGCGCAGGTCGCGACCGAGCCGGTCGAGCTTCCAGAGCACCAGGGTATTGCCAGGTTGGATCGCCTTCAGGCAGGCAATCAACCCGGGGCGGGCATCGTGACGGCCTGACGCCAGATCCTCGTAGATGCGGGTGGGATCGACGCCAGCCGCCAGCATTGCGTCTCGCTGCGGTTCCAGCGTCTGGGTGCCGTCCGACTTGGAGACACGGACATAGCCGATCAGCATCGAGGCACCGAACTGTCTCCGGAAAGAAGAAGCTTACCCTGCAACCTGATGGTCAATTTCGCAACGGGTTTTCTGGCGGATTCCGATCGAGATCGGCCGGTTGGACGCGGCCGCCAGGAAACCGCCCGTTTTCCGCACGAACCCGCACCCGCACCCCGCGCCCAGTCTCAGATAATGTGCGTTGGAACGTTTGATCTTGCGTCCGTCTCACCGAGCCTGCGTTCAGT
>JABMNB010000069.1 GCA_013205335.1 Rhodospirillales bacterium | reverse complement strand
CTGCGCGAGAAGACCGGCGCAGGCATGATGGATTGCAAGAAGGCGCTGGGCGAGACGGCGGGCGACGTCGAGAAGGCGGTCGACTGGCTGCGCACCAAGGGCCTGTCGGCAGCCTCCAAGAAGGCCGGCCGCATCGCCGCCGAGGGCCTCGTCGGTGTGGCCGCGGACGGCACGCGCGGCGCCGTCGTCGAGGTCAACGCCGAGACCGACTTCGTCGGCCGCAACGACCAGTTCCAGAAGTTCGTCGCCACGGCGACCAGGCTCGCGCTCGAGAATGGCGGAGATCTCGGCAAGGTCGCGGCCGCGCCTTTCCCCGGCACGGGCCGTGACGTGCAGGGCGAGCTCACCAACCTGATCGCCACCATCGGCGAGAACATGAGCCTGCGCCGTGCCGCCTCGATGTCGGTGTCCGACGGCGTGGTCGTGGCCTACACGCACAATGCAGTCGCGCCGGACCTCGGCAAGATCGGCGTGCTGATTGCGCTGGAGTCGACCGGCGACAAGGCCAAGCTCGGCGCGTTGGCCAAGCAGCTCGCCATGCACGTGGCGGCGACCAACCCGCAATCCCTCACCGTTGCCGACCTCGATGCGGCGGCGATCGAGCGTGAACGTGCCGTCCTCGCCGAGAAGGCGGGCCAGGCTGGCAAGACGGCCGACATCGTCGCCAAGATGGTCGAGGGCGGTCTGCGCAAGTTCCACCAGGAAGTGGTGCTGCTGGAACAGGCTTTCGTCATCGACGGGAAGACCAAGATCGCGAAGGTCGTCGAGGAAGCCGGCAAGCTGGTCGGCGCGCCGGTCCGGCTGACGGGCTTCCTGCGCTTTGCGCTGGGCGAGGGCATCGAGAAGAAGTCCGAGGATTTCGCGGCCGAGGTGGCTGCCCAGCTAAAGAAGTAGTATTGAATTTCACCGGCGCGCGAACATGTGGTCGCGCGCCCAAGACAAACGTAATCAGAGGCATCTGATGCCGTCGGGTCCCCAGTATCGCCGCGTCCTCCTCAAGCTCTCTGGCGAGGGGCTCATGGGGAATCGAGAATACGGTCTCGATCCCCACATGGTCAGCATGGTCGCACAGGAAGTGAAGACCGTGCACGACATGGGTGTGCAGGTCTGCCTGGTGATCGGCGGCGGCAACATCTTCCGAGGCGTCTCGGCCGCGGCCTCCGGCATGGACCGCGCCAGCGGCGACTACATGGGCATGCTGGCAACCATCATCAATTCACTGGCCATGCAAAGCGCGCTCGAAAGACAGGGCCTGCAGACGCGGGTCCAGTCGGCGATCCCCATGACCACGGTGTGCGAGCCCTATATCCGCCGGCGCGCCGCCCGGCACATGGAGAAGGGCCGCGTCGTGATCTTCGCGGCCGGCACCGGCAATCCCTTCTTCACGACGGACACGGCGGCTGCCCTTCGCGCGGCTGAAATGGGTGTCGATGCGCTGCTGAAGGGAACGCAGGTCGACGGCGTCTATTCCGCCGATCCCCTCAAGGACAAGAACGCCCAGCGCTACGACACGCTCAGCTACATGGAAGTGCTGTCCCGCGACCTTCAGGTCATGGACGCATCGGCGATCTCGCTGGCGCGCGAAAACCGCATTCCCATCATTGTCTTCGACATCCACAAGCCCGGCGCGTTCGCATCGACGATACGGGGCGAGGGGACCTTTACGATCATCAAGGACGAGGCCTGAACATGTCTGCCGATCTCACCGAGCTCGAGAAGCGCATGCACAGCGCGATGGATGCGTTGAAGAAGGAATTCGGCGGGCTGCGAACGGGCCGCGCCTCGGTCAACCTGCTCGACCCCGTGATGGTGGAAGCCTACGGCCAGCGCATGCCGCTGAACCAGGTCGGCACGGTGAGCGCACCCGAGCCGCGCCTGCTCACCGTCAGCGTCTGGGACAAGGGCCTCGTGACGCCGACCGCGAAAGCGATCCGCGAGGCCGGCCTCGGCCTCAACCCGTCTCCCGACGGCCAGATGGTCCGCATCCCGATCCCTGAGCTGACGACGGAGCGCCGCAACGAACTCGCCAAGCTGGCGCACAAGTATGCCGAGCAGGGCAAAGTGGCCGTGCGCAACGTGCGTCGCGACGGCATGGAGGCGCTGAAGAAAGCCGAGAAGGACCACAAGATCTCGGAAGACGAGCACCGCCAGAAGTCCGACGAGGTGCAGAAGCTCACCGACCGGTACGTCAAGCTGGTCGACGATGCGCTGGCCCACAAGGAAAAAGAGATCAAGACGGTCTGATGTCTACTGCGCCGTTGCCCGCCAATCCCGACTCGGGGTCGGGACCACAGCACGTGGCCATCATAATGGATGGCAACGGCAGGTGGGCGAAGTCGCGTGGTCTGCCGCGAGTTGCGGGGCATCGGCGGGGGGCCGACGCGGTGCGGCGTGTCGTACGCGGCGCCGGCGAACTGGGCATTCCCGTCCTGACACTCTTCGCTTTCTCGACCGAAAACTGGACGAGGCCGGCGGACGAAGTGGCCGATCTCATGGGCTTGCTGCGACATTATCTGCGCAGCGAACTCGAAGAGCTTCGCAAGAACGGCGCGCGGCTGCGGGTCATCGGCAACCGTGACGGGCTGGCGGCCGACATCGTGCGCGACATTGCCGACGCCGAAGACATGACGGCGAGCAACACGCGGATCGACGTCAATATCTGCATCAATTATGGCTCGCGCGACGAAATCCTGCGGGCGACGCGTCGCCTGGCGCAGCGGGTCGCGTCGGGAGAGATCACCGCCACCAGCATCGACCAGAAGAGCTTCGAGCGCGAGCTTCTGACGGCCGGCTTGCCGGATCCGGACCTCCTGATCCGGACCAGCGGCGAACAGAGGATCAGCAATTTCCTGCTCTGGCAGTGTGCCTACTCGGAGCTGGTTTTCGTCGACACGCTGTGGCCGGACTTCGGCAAGGAACACCTGGAACGGGCCATTGCAGAGTTCCGTCGGCGTGAGCGGCGTTATGGCGGCGTCGGAAGCTAGCGCCCCAGCGCCGCGCGGCGGGCGCTTCGCCGGTCTGCTGCTGCGGGCACTCTCGGCCGTGATCCTGGGGCCACTGCTGCTTGCGGCGGTCTGGTATGGCTACCCTTGGATCGACCTCGTTGCGGCGATAGCGGCGCCGGTCATGATCTTCGAATGGTCGCGCCTGACCCGGGGCGCCCCGGTCCTGCGCGTACTGGCCTGGACCTACGGGCTCGCGGCGCTGGTCGCCCTGCTCTGGTTGCGGCACCAACCGGCGTTCGGGCGCGAGACGATCCTGTGGGTGCTGGTCTGCATCTGGGCCACCGACATCGGTGCCTATTTCGTGGGACGCACCGCCGGCGGGGCCAAGCTTGCGCCGCGCATCAGTCCTGGAAAGACCTGGTCCGGACTGATCGGCGGCATGGCATGGGCCGCCGTCGCGAGTGCCGCGATCGGCTATGCCTTCGGACTGGGCGAGACCGTGCAGCTCGCCATCGCCGGAGCGGCTTTGGCAGTCGTGGGACAGGCGGGGGATCTGCTGGAATCTGCGGCCAAGCGGAGGGCCGGCGTGAAGGACAGCGGGCGCCTCATTCCGGGCCATGGCGGCCTGCTGGACCGCATCGACGGCTTGATGGCCGTGCTCGTCGCCGTGGGCATCGCCCGGCTGGTCGCCGGCGATACGTGGCCCTGGACATGACGAAATGGGTGGCACCGTCTCCTGAGAACCCACGCCGCATCACGATCCTGGGCTCTACCGGCTCCGTCGGGCAGAGTACGGTCGATCTCATTGCGCGCGACCCGGCGAGCTATCGCGTCGAAGCCCTCGTCGCCCTCCGTTCGGTGGACCTGCTGGCGGAGCAGGCGAGACGGCTTCGGGCACGCCTCGCGGTCGTCGCCGATCCCAGCCACTTTCGGGCACTCAAGGCGGCCTTGGCCGGCACCTCGATCGAAGTGGCGGCCGGTCCGGAAGCGGTCATCGAAGCCGCGGAACGGCCCGCCGAGTGGGTGATGGCGGCGGTCGTAGGATTCGCCGGCCTCGCACCGACCCTTGCGGCGGCACGACGCGGCGCGATGGTGGCGCTCGCCAACAAGGAAGCCCTCGTCTGCGCCGGACGTCTGCTGATGGAAGCCATCGAGCAGTCGGGCGGCGTCCTTCTGCCGGTGGATTCAGAGCACAACGCCATCTTCCAGGTGTTCGAGCCCGAGCATCGTGCGATCGATCGGCTGATCCTGACGGCATCGGGTGGGCCGTTCCGCAACTGGTCGCTCGCCGACATGGCGGACGTCACTCGCGAGCAGGCGCTGGCCCATCCCAACTGGGACATGGGCGACAAGATATCGATCGATTCCGCGACCATGATGAACAAGGGGCTCGAGCTGATCGAGGCACACCTTTTGTTCGGTCTTCCGCAAGAGCAGGTCGACATCGTCGTGCATCCGCAGTCGGTCATCCACTCGATGGTCGCCTATTGCGACGGGTCAGTGCTGGCCCAGCTCGGGACGGCGGACATGCGCATTCCGATCAGCCATGCGCTGGGCTGGCCGTCGCGCATCGATGGTCCGGCGGCGAAGCTCGATTTCATGAGTATTCCGGCGCTGACGTTCGAGCGGCCCGATTCCGGCCGCTTTCCCTCTCTAAGGCTGGCGCGTGAGGCATTGGTGACGGGCGGCTCTGCCCCGATCGTGCTGAACGCGGCGAACGAGACGGCAGTGGCGGCTTTCCTGGCGCGCCGGATCCGCTTCCTCGACATCGCGCGGATCGTCGAGGACGTGATGTCCGGCTGGGACGGGCTCTCGAATGCGGTGGACGGCTTGCAGCAGGTCGAGGCGGCCGATCTGGAGGCGCGCAGACTGGCCGAGAAGTTCTGTCAGGCCAGGCTCCCAAGTAATTGAAGTTAAATGAGATTCATGGTCGAGTAGGGTATGCAAAGCATCGTCAGTCTGTTCACTACATATCTGCCGTACTTTGTCCTCGTGCTGACGCTCCTCGTCTTCGTTCACGAATACGGTCACTACTGGGTCGCTCGTCGCTTCGGCATTCATGCGGAGGTGTTTTCGATCGGCTTCGGGCCTGAGATTTTTGGCTGGACCGATCGCAACGGCACCCGCTGGAAGGTCTCGGCGATACCGCTCGGCGGCTACGTCAAGTTCCTGGGCGACAGCGATGCGACGAGCGCCACCGCGACCAACGAGCCCCTGTCGACCAGCGACCGCAAGCGAGCGTTTTTCAGCCAGCCTCTCTATGCCCGGGCGGCCGTGGTCCTGGGCGGGCCGGCGGCCAATCTTATCTTCGCCTTCCTGCTGTTGACCGGCGTCTTCTTCTTCGCCGGCGAGCCTTATTCGCCGGCCACCGTCGCCGTTCAGATCGATGGCCCTGCCGCCCGGGCGGGCCTGCGCTCGGGCGACCAGATCGTCCGTCTCGCCGACAATCGCATCGACCGCTACGAGGACATCCAGGAGGCGCAGTTCCTCTATTGGGCCAAGCCCATGTCCGTCGAATACCGGCGCGGCGGTGAGCTTCTGCGCAGCGAGATCGTGCCGCAATACTGCGAACGGACCGATCGATACAACAATACGCTGCGCTATGGCGACCTCGGCATCGACCAGCTCATTCGCCCCGTCGTCGGCGGCTTCACGGCGAACAGCCCCGCCGAAGCCGCGGGCCTCAAGGTCGGCGATCTGCTCGTGGCGATCGACGGCAAGCCGGTCGAGTATTTTTCGCGAATCCCCGAGCTGATCGGCGCTCGGGGCGGCCAGCCCGTCGCGCTCAAGTACGAACGCGACGGCCATTACGGAGAGACCACCATCGTGCCGATCGCCGACAAATCGGTGGATTGCGCGGGCAAGGAGCATGTCGTCGGGCGCCTGAGAGTCCGCCCGGCCGGCGTTACGGAACTGCGGGATCACGGCGTCGTCGGCGCCATGGGGGCAGGGGTGCGTGCCGTTTGGGGCATGACCTCTATGTTCTATACGTCGATGGGTCAGATCCTAACGGCGACGCGGCCTGTGGATGAATTGGGCGGCCCGATCCGGATCGCCAAAGCGGCCGGCGAGGCGTCGTTTTCAGGCTGGGCAGGCATCCTCAATCTCGTGATCGCGCTGTCGGTGGTGCTGGGCGTCTTCAACCTTCTTCCCGTGCCGATGCTCGACGGCGGCCATCTGGCCATGTACGCCTATGAGGCGGTACGCGGTAAGCCGCTCAGCCTGCGGGCCCAGGAGGTCGGGTTGAAGCTTGGATTTGCACTCGTGATCGGCATGGCGCTGATCGCAACATTCAATGACATAAGGCTTTTGCTGCGCTGAGTTGAGGCGTTGGCGCGACTCCGGATCGGGGGACAAAAGGGGTGGCTTAGTGCCCCTTGCCGGTCTAGAAAGCTGCGTTCACGTTCTTGACCATCGGCAGGTCTGACTGGCGCCGGGGGTGAGTTTGATCTTTCGTTGGGCCGTACTGGCCATTGTTGCAATCCTGGCCTTCATCGCGCCGGCACACGCACAACGTGGTGCTGCGGCTGGCGGTACGATTGCCGGAATCCAGATCCAGGGTAATGTCCGCTCGGAGCCGGAGACGATTCGCTCGTACCTGCAGCTCAAGGTGGGCGAGCCGTTCGATGCGGCCGCGGCCGATCGAACCCTGAAAGCACTGTTCGCGACGGGACTTTACTCCGACGTCGTGATCGAGATGCAGGGCCCGACCCTCGTGGTGAAGGTGACCGAGAATCCGATCATCAATCGCGTCGTCTTCGAGGGAAACAAGAAGATCGAGGACGACAAGCTGCGCGATGAAGTGCAGTCAAAGCCGCGGCAGGTTTACACGCGCGCGCGCGTCCAGGCGGACGTCGACCGCATCCTGACCATCTATCGCCGCGGCGGTCGCTACAATGCCTCCGTCGAGCCGAAGATCATCAACCTCGAGCAGGGTCGCGTCGACCTCGTCTTCGAGATCAACGAAGGCGATGTCACCGGCGTGAAGCGTGTCAGCTTCGTCGGCAACGAGGCCTTCGGCGACGGTACGCTGCGCGGAAAGATTCGCACCACGGAGAGCGCCTGGTGGCGCTTCCTGTCGTCGGATGACCGCTACGATCCGGACCGCCTGAACCTCGACCGCGAGCTCCTGCGCAAGTTTTACCTCACCGAGGGCTACGCCGACTTCCGCGTGGTTTCGTCCGTCGCCGAGCTTGCCCCCAATCGCGATGGTTTCTTCATCACCTTCACGATCAGCGAGGGAGACCGCTACAAGTTCGGCAAGGTCGACGTCACAAGCCGTTTCCAGGGCCTCGATGTCGACGTGCTCAAGTCGTTCCTGACGATCTCCGAAGGCGATTGGTACAACGCCGACGAGGTCGAGAAGTCGGTCTCGAACATTTCCGAGGCTGTCGGCTCTCTCGGCTACGCCTTCGTGGATGTCCGTCCGAATATCCGGCGCAACAAGGACAACAATACCGTCGACGTGACGTTCGATGTCCAGGAGGGACCGCGCGTCTATGTCGAACGCATCAACATTTCGGGCAACACTCGCACGCTCGACAAGGTGATCCGGCGCGAATTCCGGCTCGCCGAGGGCGACGCCTTCAGCACCGCCAAGGTCCGCCGTAGCCAGCAGCGCCTGCGGAACCTGGGCTTCTTCGAGAAGGTCGACGTCGCGGCGGCGCCGGGCTCGGCTCCGGACAAGACCAACCTCGAGGTCCAGGTCGTCGAGCAGAGCACTGGCGAAATTTCGCTCGGCGCCGGTTATTCGACGACAGCGGGCATCGTTGGCGACATCTCGATCAAGGAACGCAACCTGCTCGGAAAGGGCCAGGAAGCGCGGCTCGGCCTCTCTGTCGGTACGTTGAGCACGTCGATCGACCTGGGTTTCACCGAGCCTTACTTCATGGACCGGGAGATTTCGGCCGGCTTCGATATTTTCAGGACATCGAACGATCGCCAGTCGGTCGCGAGCTACAGCGATCGCAGCCTGGGCTTTGCCTTGCGTGCTGGTTGGGCTTATTCGGAGAACATTCGCCAGCTCGTCCGCTACACGCTGCGGCAGACCGACATCTACAATGTTCAGTCATGGGCCTCGAACGTCATCCAGCAGAATGCCGGCACGCAGGTCGTCTCCGAGTTTTCCGAGACGATCCTTTGGGACACTCGTGATGCCCGCCTCAACGCGACCAAAGGCTGGCTGGTCCGCAACTCGATTGCCGTCGCCGGCCTGATTGGAACTGAGCAGTATCTGCGGTCCACTGCGGATGCTGTTTATTACAGATCACTGTTCGAGGATGTCGTCCTGTCAGTAGGCGGTTCGGCGGGCGTCGTGTTTCCCTACAACGGCTCCTACATTCGCCTGAACAACCTCTACTTCATCGGTGGTGACACGCTCCGCGGCTTCACCGTCGGCGGCATCGGTCCTCGTGATGCCAACACGACCGATTCGCTGGGCGGCCAGTTCTACTATACGGCCTCGACCGAGCTCTCCTATCCGTTGCCGCTCATCTCGAAGGAGGTGGGCCTTCTGGGCAAGGCGTTCGTCGATATCGGCTCGCTCTGGGGCGTGCAGCCACAGAGCTACGGCTACTCATCCGTCCTCAACAGCCAGCTGATGCGCGTATCGACCGGCGTCGGTATCCAGTGGATATCGCCTTTCGGACCCATCCGGATCGACTATGCGATCCCCGTCCAATATGAGTCGTGGGACAAGCAGCAGGCCGTGCGCTTCAGCTTCGGCACGCGCTTCTGAGCGGAGAGGCCACGGTCATGAACGTCCACGCCGAGAATGCCAGCGTCGCAGCGACGACGTCCGTGGACATCAAGCGGATCCTGCAAATGATCCCGCACCGGTATCCGATGCTCATGGTCGACCGCGTGATTGACATGCAGCTCGATCAGAGCGCGGTGGGCATCAAGAACGTCACCATCAACGAGCCGTTCTTCCAGGGACACTTTCCATCGGAGCCTGTGATGCCGGGTGTGCTCATCGTCGAAGCGATGGCGCAGACGGCTTGCGTTCTGGTTGTCTCGACGTTCGGCGCAGCAGCCGAAGGCAAGCTGGTCTATTTCATGTCGATCGACGGCGTGAGGTTCCGCCGTCCGGTCGTGCCGGGCGACCGCCTCGAGTTGCACGTCAGGAAGGTGCAGAGCCGCGCCAGTGTCTGGAAGTTCTCGGGCAAGGCGATCGTCGAGGGTAAGCTTGCGGCCGAAGCGACGTTCGCCGCGATGATTCGCGACAAGTGATCCGCGACATATAGGGAGGGGATTATGCCCGACACCCAGTCCAGTTTCCGCATGCTGCACACGATGATCCGGGTCATGGATCTCGACAGGTCACTCGCGTTCTACACCGGCCCCATGGGCATGAAGCTGCTGCGCAAGCGCGACGTGCCGGACGGAAAATACAGCCTTGCCTTCGTGGGCTATGGCGAAGAGCCGGAGCATTGCGTCGTCGAACTGACCCACAATTGGGATCAAGCGAAGCCGTACGAGTTGGGAACCGCGTTTGGTCATCTCGCGATCGGCGTGCCCGACGTCTACAAGCTGTGCGAGGATGTGACGAAGGCTGGCTGCAAGGTTACGCGCGCGGCGGGCCCGGTGAAATTCGGGACGACCGTCATCGCCTTCGTGGAAGATCCGGACGGCTACAAGATCGAACTGATCGAACGGAAATAGCGTCGACCGATCGGTGAACCGGTCTTAGAAGAACCGCCAGTCCGCAAGCAGCAGGGTGAGCAGCACGCCCGCGATCCCGGCAACGAACATCCACCAACGAAAGCCTGGCCGGCGGAAATTGTCATTGGCCGGCCGGCCGAGCCGCACGATGTGCGGCAAGGCCTTCGGTTTCTGGGTGGTCGCCCACGATGTTTCCCCCTGGTGCGACCCGAACGATGATTTCGGCATGTGCTTCTCGCTTCCCTCCCGGAGAAGAGCGAATTAGCCCCTCATGTGAAGCGGCTTGTAGGGGCGCTCCGTCTGACCGTTGTAGAGCTGGCGGGGACGGCCGATCTTCTGGTCGGGATCCTCGATCATCTCGTTCCACTGCGAAATCCAGCCGACCGTACGCGCCACCGCGAAGAGAACAGTGAACATGGAGGTCGGGATGCCGATCGCCCGGAAGATGATGCCGGAGTAGAAATCGACGTTCGGATAGAGCTTCTTGGAGACGAAATAGTCGTCCTTGAGCGCGATCTGCTCCATTTCCATGGCCAGCTCGAGCAGCGGGTCGTGGGTGACGCCGAGCGACGTCAGGACCTCGTGGCAGGTCTGGCGCATCACCTTGGCGCGCGGGTCGTAGTTCTTGTAGACGCGGTG
>JABMNB010000601.1 GCA_013205335.1 Rhodospirillales bacterium | reverse complement strand
TTCCTGATGTCGAGCCGCGAGGCCTTTCCCTCCGATGCCGAGCTCGCCTCACCCGATGCGTTCACGCGCAACTACGCCAAGGTGAGCGCCCTCGACATCCCGCACAACAGTCTTCGCATGGAGCGACCGCACGGTTACTGGGCGCAGATCCCGGCCGCTGAGCACAACGACCTCGCTGATGGGTTGTTCCGGATGCCCCGCCGTCTGCCGATCCGCACGAACTTCGAACGTACGGACATCAACGAGGCGATCGGCCGGACCCAGGTCGCCTTTTTCCGAAGCGCCCTGCTGCGCGACGACGCGACGCTCCGGGCGTTGCTCGGCCGCAGCGATCAGACGTTGCGCTGGATCAGTCCGGGCTCGCCCCCGCCGGGCACCGCCACGGCGCGGCAGTAGTCGCCCGGCTCGAGGTGCAGCCACCAGGCGCCCGGCGACTCGGACGGCGCGACGGCCATGACGGGGCGCGGCCCGTCGATCGAGACCGCGAAGCCGTCGAGCGGCAGCGAGAGGCCGAGGCCGATCGCCTTCACCACGGCCTCCTTGAGCGTCCAGATTCGGAAGAAGGCCTGCCGCGGGTCTCGATGCCGCTCGATGGCGCCGACCTCGTCGGGATGGAAGTAGCGTCGCGCGAGGTCGAGATGGTCGACGGCGCGCATCATCTCGAGGTCGGCACCGATCTCCGGGCCGTCGCTCACCGCCAGCAGCGCGCGATCCTGGGAATGGCTGAGGCTGAAATGCACTCCGGAATGGTCGGCGAGCCGTGGTTTGCCGAACTCGTTCAGCAGGAAGACGAGGCTGCGGGGATCGCGGCCGAGATGGTGGCCGAGCAGGGCGCGGAGCTGGGCGCGCGCCGCCACGAAGCGACGCTGCAGCAACGGACCGACGAAGCGTTGCGCGCGGTCGCGCTCCTCATCGGTAAGCAGGGTCTCGCCGCCCAGCGGCTCGTCGTCGAGAGACCAGGCCCAGAGTTGGATGTCGTGTCTGCTCATGCTACGGCCGCGATCTTGGACACATCGTCGGCGGTTGGCTAGGTTCGCGGCGGTGCTGGATCCTTTGAAAAAGCTCGGCTTCATGGCCTATGGCCGCTTCCGTGCCCTGCGCGGCGAGCCGGTGCGCTTCCGCGGCGCCTTCGCCTCCTACGACGAGGCACTGGCAAACGTCCGGGCAGGCCGGCTGGCAGGCTACGACCACGACAGCGTCGCACCGGTCTCGCAGGCGTTCATGCAGGAGCGCGCGCCGTGGGACTACCCGGTTCTCTACTGGCTGCAGCGCCTGGCGCCCGACATCCGATGCCTGGTCGACGCCGGCGGCCATGTCGGCGTGAAGTACCGTGCTTTCGCGCCCTATCTCGACCTCGATCGGCTGCAATGGGTGGTCTACGACCTGCCCGCGCTGGTGCGGGCCGGCCGCGCACAGCAACGACCGCAAGACCGCACTCTCTCCTTCGTCGAGCGCCCCGAGGAGGCGCCGTCCGCGGACGTGCTGCTGGCCTCGGGCCTGCTGCCTTATCTGCGCGAGCCGTTCGAGGAGCTGGTCGGCCGCCTCGCCAGTCGGCCGCGCCACATCCTGCTGAACAAGGTCGTGACGCGCGACGGCCCGACCGTCGTCACGCTCGAGAATTTCGGCCTGGCCGAAGTGCCCTACCAGATGCGCAATGTGTACGAAGTGCCGGCAGCGCTGCAGACGCTGGGCTACGAGATCCTCGACGAGTGGACCATCGACCAGCTCGCCCACCGCATCCAGACGCATCCCGAACTCGGCCGCTGCACCTATCGCGGGTACGTCGCGCGGCTCAAAGGCTAGGCCGCGTTCGTCGTCTCGAACGGCATCTCCTTCGGACTGCTCCGAGTCGGTCAATCGGGGTGCAGTACAGGCAGGGCCGACAATTTCCTCGCCGCGAAATCGAGGAACGCGTCGATCTTCGGTGCACGATGGGCGCGGCCCTTCGTGAGGAGTTGCACCGGCAGCGGCGGCGCCTCGAAGCGGCGCAACAGGCGCACGAGACGTCGGGCGGCCAGATCTTCGGCGACCTGATAGGAGAGGAACTGTGCGATGCCGCGGCCCTCGCGCGCGAGGCGCAGGCGGGTCTCGATATCGTCGACGCGCAGCCGGCCCGCGAGATGGGTGGGCGCGCCGCAACGGCGGGCGCCGAAGGTCCATTCCATCGCTCCGCGGGACGTGCCCAGCAGCGCCTCGTGCCTTGCAAGATCCGCCGGCGCCGTCGGCGTGCCATGCCCGGCGAGATAGGCGGGACTCGCCACCCACTGCCGACGTACATGCCCGACCGGCCGGGCGACGAGGCCTGAATCGGCAAGGGCGCCGATGCGGACCGCCACGTCGATCCCTTCCTCGATGAGGTCGACGTTGCGATCGTTCAGCAAGAGTTCGATCTCGACGCCGTCGTGACTGTCGAGGAAGCGCGTCGCGAGCGGCGCGACATGGCGCCGGCCGAATTGCACGGGCGCGGCGATG
>JABMNB010000600.1 GCA_013205335.1 Rhodospirillales bacterium | reverse complement strand
GGCGCGGTCAGCGCGCAAGCTACCTGTCTTTCCGCGATCTCCAGATCGAGGAGCGCGCCGCGCTGGCGAAGCACTTCGAGCAACTGGTCCGCCTCGCGCATGGGCAGACTTAATCCAGGGGCGGACAGGATCGCTGTGCGACGACAAGGCCGCTGGTGCGGCTCCCGTGCCAGCCGTTGGGAAGGGAATTGAGTTTAGCGAGCGCAAATGCCAGTGAGACTACTACGCGGCAGAGGTGACGCTGACCAACTGTAGGCCAACTTCCACTATACGCTTGCAATCAGCCACGGTCGTACAGTGACTACCGATCCCAGCCCATCGCGTTAATCCAGCCTGCTACGCCAGACGACCGCTAACGGCTCCAAAGCGAACCCGCGCAATCAGCCGCCGCCGGCCCATGTGCTTCACCCGTTCCCTGCCGTTCAGCCGCCACGAGATCTTCGCGCCGGCCGGCTCGAGCCAGGACATCCAGCCGAGCGTCACCTCCATCCGGCTGATGGCTGCGGCCGACGGCGGCGCGCAGGAAGAACACGGGCATCCTGATCGACAATTTCCAACTTGCGCCCAGGCAGAGCTAGCGCTCCGGGCGGATTCCGGCCTGGCAGGGTTCATCAGTTGGCGGGCACAGTGACAACGGGTGGAGCCGTGCGAGTGCCGACGTCTGAAATCGAGAACAGTAGAATCACACTCGAGAATATGGTTTTCGAGCGGATGTCTGTATCTGCAATCCAGAACCAGCGCCCCTTGTACTGTACGGCAGCGTAGGCGTCGGGCGGTGGCGCCGATCCGCTTACGATGTTCAACAGCGGCGGTCCGCTGCCGGGCGATGGGATGATGGCTGCGCCCGGTGTTGCCTTACCGCCTGCGATGTCAGCTTCGGGCACCTGCGCAAAGATACCGAGCTCGACCATCACCTGCAGCATAGACCGGGTTGTCATCGCGATTTCGTCGCCCTTTCCGGACCAGCCGCCGTAGCGCACCTGATGGCTCTGGCCAGCTCCCGTGAGGCGCAGGATGCGTCTAATTTCCGCGATCTTCGCCGCGATGTCGGGTGGAATGTTGATGGGCGGAAACCCGACGATAGAGACTTCGGAATTGTCCTTCGAGCGCTCGACCCGGATCTGAAGGGCATTGGCCCGCTGCAGCTCGTAGAGGAGTTGAGCAAGGCGGACGAATTCCGGATCGCCGGGTCGGGTCATGGCCGGACGCTTCGCTTCATTGGCAACACCATTGATCGAATCGACAGCGATGGGCATGACGAGCGTAGCGGGATAACCGGACTGCAGCAGAAACAGCACCGCGCTCGGTGGAATTGGCCTCATCAGCGTTTTGATGAAGTCATTCCCGGTAAGCGGCGAATAAATCACAGTCGGACGGTCGATGTAAGTGGCGCCCACGCCTGCGGTGCCGGCGATTGCTGCCGGTCCGCCGACCGATGTCGACAGATAGTTTTGAGCGGCAAAGCCAGCGGCAGCGGTTGTCTGAAGTTGATAGCCGGCGATCACCTGCGAAATTTCCATGAAAATCGGAAAGTCGCCATAGCGCAGTTTGACGATGTTGAGCAGCGTCTGCTGCTTCCAGGAATCGCCGAGCGCCGCGCTGTAATCAGATCGGTCGCGTGTAACGGTGGACGGACCGATGCTGCTGCAGGCCCCGGTCGCCGAGGCGATCAACGTGGCAGCAAGGAAGGCTGAAATTCGGCCCATGATCATGAGGTGAATCCCCCGGCCGACGACTACCTGCCTTCCTCGATATGGACCTCGATCTTGCCGGCACTCACCGCAGCCTTGAGCGCTGCATGATCGCGCTCAGTCTGGTCCGCGTAGGAGACTGCGAAATTGCCCATGGCGCTGTCGAACGCATCGCTGCTGCCGAGATAGCCGGTGACCAGCCAAGGATGGCTGGCCCTGCCGTGGGCGCGCGCCAGCGCCCAGCCGCAGGCCTTGCCATACAACTCCAGCATGCCGCGATTGAACGTCTCGACCAGCGGTTTGATCTTCGCGTCCCGCAACTGGCGGACATAGAGGTCGTTGCCGCGCAGGCCGGTCGTCCAGCCGAGGAAGATGTCCGAGGATGCCTGCATCAGCCGTTGCCCCTGCACCACCCGCTGGCCGGCGTGACCATAGAGGCTCTTGCCCGCATAGGGTTCCAGAACGGACGGCACGGCCTCCTTGAACTGGAGGAACAGCGGCTGATTCGACGACGACATGAACAAGCCGATGGAACAGTACCGCCCGACGCTGCCGATCCCGACGACCTTCATGGCCGCATCGACCAGGCGATAGCGGTCGAGAAGGACCTTGCGGTCGTCGGACAAGGTCTCCCGGTAGGTGGCCAGTGCCTTGTCGACGGCCTCCCTGTAGCCTTCCACATGTTTCATATCCGGGTGAAAAATCAGCGGCGGCTGATCCTTGATCTGCACCTGGCCGCCCACCATTTCGGCCAGCTTCGGGTAGTCGAGTTCCGACCCGTCCTGCCCCTGCGTCTTCTCGATCCGGCGCTTTACGCGCTTCTGCAGGTCCGGATCGTCGAGCATGCCGATGAAGTCCTCGGCGCTGATGCTTTCGTACCAGGCCTCCAGCGGGCTCATCTCCGCGACTTCGCGCAGCCGCTCGCGATAGCTGCGGGCGCAGGCCACCGCGGCATCACGCCCCGCCGCGTCCGACAGGCCATTGGACCTGGCCGCCAGCACGAACGACGCGACCAGCCGCTTGACGTCCCATTCCCAGGGCGCCGGCAGCGTTTCGTCGAAGTCGTTGATGTCGAAGTGGATGCCCCGCTCGGGCGTCGCGAAGCCCCCGAAGTTGAGCAGGTGACAGTCGCCGCACGCCTGGACATGAACATTCGTCGTCGGTGTGGTGGCAAGGTCGGCGGCCATGACCGACGCCGCGCCGCGATAGAAGGTGAAGGGGGTCTGCAGCATGCGGCCGTAGCGGATCGGCGCCAGTCCGGGCTGCCGTCCGGCATCCGACGCATGCAGAAGGTCGAGCGGGTCGGCACGGTCCTTGTGTCGCTTCCACATGGCCTGGCTCGCCCGCGGGACGGTGTCGCGCAGTCGCTTGCCTGCCGCCAGGAGATCGTCTGCCGGCACAGAGTGCGCCGGCCGATCGAGTTCCGGAACATGGGTCCTGGTAGGCAGCTTCGTCACGTTGCTCATCTACGACTCCCGGCAAACGGCCCGACTGGGCTAAGGTTTCCTTGCAACAATGTTACGGACGATCACTGGGGTCCTTGATACAGCTCAAGCTGCCAACCGGCAGTGAGATCGATCCAAGTGGCAAGGCCGACCAAGTCTGTCGGAATTTGCAGTTCTGGCGAAGTCGATGCAACTGGCCCAAGTCGGACTTGCCGGGGTGCCTATAGGCCTCCTGGATCACCGCCGTCAGCGCCTTCTCGGCCAGGCGCCGGGGCTCGAGGAAGCCGGGGAAGTAGCTCCCCTTGCGCAGCCTGTGGATGCGCAGCTCGACGGTGCCTGCCCGCGTCTCCCAGTCGCGATCACGATAGCCGTTACGCTGCGCCAGGCGGGCCGCGCTCTTCTCGCCGTGGCCGGCACTCGTCAGGGCGCCGACCTCGATCTCCATCAACCGCTCGGCGGCAAAGCCGATCATCT
>JABMNB010000599.1 GCA_013205335.1 Rhodospirillales bacterium | reverse complement strand
GGCCGACATCGTCCTCGATACCGCACGGCGCGTGCGAGCCGCCAATCCGCGCGCGATCTGGTGCTGCGATCCAGTGCTCGGCGACATCGACACCGGCATCTACGTCAAGCCCGGCATAGATGCCTTTTTTCGTGACCGAGCGATCCCGGCCGCCGACCTCGTGACTCCCAATCATTTCGAGCTCGAACATCTGACCGGCCGCACCGTCGCGACCATGGACGAGGCGCTGGCCGCCGCGCGCACGCTGCTGCAAGGAGAGCTACGGGGGCCGCGGCTCGCCCTCATCACCAGCCTGCGCCGGGCCGACTCACCGGCAGACACGATCGAAATGGTGGCGGTGACCCGCGACGCGGCGTGGCGGGTGGCGACGCCGATGATCGGGTTCCCGATCGCACCGAACGGCACCGGCGATGCGGTCGCCGCACTCTTTGCGGCGCACTGGATCGGCGGCGACGATATCGCGGACGCGCTCGGCAAGGCCGCCTCGTCGATCTTCGCGGTCCTCGAAGCGACGCAGGCGATGGGCGAGCGCGAGCTTCAGCTCGTGGCGGCGCAGGACCGCCTGGTCGCGCCGCCGCGCCTGTTCAAGGCCGAGAAGTTATAGACGCGCGATGACCGTGCCGGGCTTCGTCTTCAATCCCCTCTCGCTCGCCATCGAGGGCGCGGCGATCGGCTTCCTGATCGCCGTGCCGGTCGGACCGGCAGCCGTGCTCTGCATGCGGCGCTCCATCACCGTCGGCGCCATGGCGGGTTACATGACCGGCATCGGCGCGGCGCTGGGCGACGCGGTGTTCGGTGCCGTCGCCGCGTTCGGACTGTCTTTCGTGCAGAGGTTCGTCATCGAACGCGAGGCCTGGCTGCTCGGTATCGGCGGCCTCGTCCTGGTGATCATGGGCTGGACGACAATGCGCCACCGGCCACGCAACGTGGGCGATCCCGTCGCCGACGACCGCGAGCACAAGTTCGCGACGCACTTCCACTATGCCAGTTCGAGCTTCTTCATCACCGTGTTCAATCCGCTCACCGTGATGGCCTTCGGCGCGGCTTTCGCCGGCCGAAACCTGGCCGGCGTCGGCGCCAGCCTGCCCGATGCCGCCTTGCTGGTCGCCTCCGTGTTTTGCGGCGCACTGGCCTGGTGGACGATCATCTGCATGGCGTCGATGTCGCTTCGTGCGCGCTTCACCGGCGCCGGCCTGCTCTGGCTCAACCGCGGTTCCGGCGCCATCATTCTGGGCTTCGGCCTGGTCGCGCTGATCTCGCTCCTGCCGCTGCCCTGGAAGCAGATCGGCCGCGTCTTCGGCTTGTAGGGCTTTTTCCAGGAACCGCCGGCTCAGGCGAGCGTACAGACCTCGTCGAACGCGAAACGCGGGCTGCGGTCGAACAGCTTCGACGAATCGCCGTAGCCGATGTTGCACAGGAAGTTCGTCTTGATCTTGCCGTCCGGGAAGAAAGCCGCGTCGACCTTGGCATTGTCGAAGCCGCTCATCGCGCCGCAATCGAGGCCCAAGGCGCGTGCGGCGATGATGAGATAGGCACCCTGCAGGCTGCCGTTGCGGAACGCGGTGGGCTCGGCCGAAGGCTTGCCCTTGAACCAGTGGATGGCGGTCTTGTCGTGCGGAAACATCCGCGGCAGGTGCTCGAAGAACTCCGGATCGTAAGCCAGGATTGCCGTGACCGGCGCCGTCATCGTCTTCTCGGTATTGCCGGCGCTCAAGGCCGGCTTGAGCCTCTCCTTGCCCTCTTTCGTGCGCACGAAGACGATCCGCGCCGGCTGGCAGTTGGCCGAGGTCGGTCCCCACTTCATGAGATCGTAGATTGCGTGGAGCTGGTCGTCGGTCACCGGCTTGGGCAGCCAGCCATTGTGCGTGCGGGCATCGCGGAAGATCTTGGCAAGCGCCTTGTCGTCGAGCATCTAATTCCCCTTGATGAGTGATGGACCGTAACGAAGCTTCATCGAACGGTCGAGACGCGCACTTGTGATCGAGTTACCGTCCGGAACCTGCCATTCCGGTGCACGAACTGTGCTACGGATGGCCATGCCTGCGCAGGATACAATGCTGTCCGTTCTGCTCGATCCCGCGAAATTCAAGGATGCGTGGACCACGGCCAAGGGCGAGACGCGTGCCCGTGTCGACCTGAAGAACCTCGAAACGCTGTGGTTCAACACCGGCACCCTGTGCAACCTCACCTGCCGCAACTGCTACATGGAATCCTCGCCGCGCAACGATCGTCTCGTCTATCTCTCGGCCGCCGAGGTTGCGGCCTATCTCGACGAGATCGAGCGCAACGGCCATGGCACGCGGATGATCGGCTTCACGGGGGGCGAGCCATTCATGAATGCCGACCTGCCGACGATGCTGGACGACGCGCTGTCCCGCGGCTTCAAAGCCATGGTGCTGACCAACGCCATGAAACCGATGACCAGGATGAAGGCGGCTCTTCTCGATCTGCTGACGCGGCACGGCGCTGGCAACCTCGCGATCCGCGTTTCGGTCGACCACTACGAAAGAGCCCTTCACGAGGAAGAGCGCGGCCTGCGAAGCTGGAAGCCGACGATCGACGGGCTGGTCTGGCTGGCGCAGTCTGGCTTCGAGGTGCACGTCGCGGGCCGCCGCTTCTCCCATGAAACCGAGGACGAGGTTCGCGCCGGCTATGCGCAGCTCTTCGCCCGACTGGACGTCACGATCGACGCGAGCAATCCGGCGACATTGGTCCTCTTCCCCGAGATGGACCCAACCCTCGATGTTCCTGAGATCACGACGGCTTGCTGGGACATTCTGAAGAGATCACCGGACAGCGTGATGTGCGCATCGGCCCGCATGGTGATCAAGCGCAAGGGTGCTCCGCGCCCGGCCGTCGTGGCCTGCACCTTGCTGCCCTACGATCCGCAGTTCGAGCTGGGCGATACGCTGGCCGAAAGCGTCGGGGCCGTGCCCCTCAATCATCCGCACTGCGCCAAGTTCTGCGTCCTGGGTGGTGCCGCCTGCAGCGCGTGACGACAATCGACATCGTCATTCCGACGTTGAATGCCGGCCGATCGTTCGCCCGCACCTTGGCGGCGCTTCCCACCCATTCTGATCTCGCTTTCTCGACGACGATCTGCGACGGCGGTTCGCGCGACGACACGATCGCGATCGCGCGACGGGCCGGCGCGGCCGTCGTGACGGCGGCGGCGGGACGCGGTGGCCAGCTCGCGGCCGGGGCGGCCGCGGGGCGGGCGCCCTGGATCCTGTTTCTGCATGCCGATACGAGACTGGGCGTCGGCGCGGGCGGCATGATCGCGCGCTTCGTCGCCCCGGCCGGCGACAAAGCCGGTTACTTCCGCTTGCGCTTCGATGCTGCCGAGGCCGGGGCCCGAAGAGTGGAGCGACTCGCCGCCTGGCGTTGCCGCGCTCTGGCACTGCCGTACGGCGACCAGGGCCTGCTGATCTCCCGCGCTCACTATGAGCGTCTCGGCGGCTTCCGCCCGCTGCCGCTCATGGAAGACGTCGACTTGGTGCGCCGCATCGGTCGAAACAATCTGATCCTTCTCGACGCCGATGCATTCACCTCGGCGGCCCGCTACCAGCGGGACGGCTGGCTGGTGCGCCCCCTGCGAAACCTGGCCTGCCTCACGCTCTATTTCGCCGGCGTCCCGCCGCAGGCGCTGCGGCGCCTCTACGGATGATCAAACGCCATCTCGTCATCTTCGCCCGCGCGCCACGGACCGGCCGCGTGAAACGCCGTCTCGGCAAGGAGATCGGCGTGATGGAAGCCGCCCGCTTCTATCGCCGGGTCCTCGACGATCAGATCGAGCGGATGATGCGCGATCCGCGCTGGACGGTCTGGCTGTTCGTGACGCCCGACACCGAGCTCTCGCATCCTGCCTGGCGCCCCGTGCCCGTCTCGCGGCGAAGGCCGCAGCGCGACGGCGATCTCGGCCGGCGCATGAAGCTGCCCTTTGCGACGCTGCCGCCGGGCCCCGTCGTGCTGGTCGGCACCGACATCCCGGCGATGCGCGCCCATCACGTCGCCCGGGCCTTCGCATTGCTGGGCCGGCACGATCTGGTCTTCGGTCCGGCCCGCGATGGCGGATTCTGGCTGATTGGCGCCCGGCGCTTGCGTCCCCTGCCACGTTCTCTGTTCACCAATGTGCTCTGGTCGACGCCGACGGTGCTCACCGACACGCTGGCAAGCCTGCCGAATCACGTCACGTGGACGCTCGCCGACACGCTCGACGATGTCGACGATGCCGAAGCCTTGCGGCGGCATTCGACCTAGGCCGGAGTCGCTTTCTTCAAGACGTCGAGTTCGCGCCGCACGGCGGCGAAGACGTCGTTCCAGTCTCCGGGAAGGGCCTGCCGGAAGAGGCGCGCCGACGGATACCAGGGCGCCGCGGCACCGCCCAGTTGCCATCGCCAGTCGGCGGTCGAGGGCAGCAGCACCCAGGTCTTCACGCCCATCGCCGCGGCGAGGTGCGCCACCGGGGCGTCGATCGAGATGAGCAGGTCGAGTTGCGAGAGCGCCGTCGCCGCCTCGCCGAAATCGAAGATGCCGCGGCCGACATCGTGCACCAGCCCACCGGCCCCGAACTCCTGGATGTCCTTCTGATGGACCCCGCCCTGCAGGCTGAAGATCAGCAGCTCCGGATCGCCCGAGAGCGCAAGGAAGTGAGAGAAGGACACGGAGCGCCGGCGATCCTGGGCCTGGCCCGGCATGGCTGCCCAATAGATACCGATGCGCAGCTTCGCTTGCTCGAGTCGACCGAGCTTGATGCGGCTTTCGTCCGGCGCCCTGAGATAGGGCGACCCGAGTGACGGCGCCGCGAAATCGGCGCGGCACAGATGCGGCAG
Source organism: Rhodospirillales bacterium (assembly GCA_013205335.1). Classification (GTDB taxonomy): domain Bacteria; phylum Pseudomonadota; class Alphaproteobacteria; order Reyranellales; family Reyranellaceae; genus Reyranella. Next base: position 1,488 of record JABMNB010000599.1, on the reverse strand, counting down.
CGACACCAGAGAGGCATGGACGTCGAACCCGGGCAGCGTCTCGCCCTCGGCAACCGCCTCGTCGATGTAATCGACGGCCTGCAGCAGCTCCTTCAGCAGCGCCTGACACAGCACGAGGACGGTGGCACCGCGTCGCTTCAGCTCGCGGGCGAAGCGTACGAACAGCAGCACGTCGCTCAAGCCCTGTTCGGGATAGAGCACGATGCGCTTGTCCTGCAGCGGCCCGCCGTCCCAGGCCGGCTGTACGAATTCCGGCGTCGGCGTCTCGGGCAGGCGCTTGCGGATCTCGTAGGCCGCGAAGCCCGCTTCGAGGTCGCCACGCATCAAAAGCGCGATCGCGAGTTCGACACGGGCGCGCCGGCTGTCGGGACTGATCGTCAGCGCCCGGCTGAAGCAGCCGACGGCTTCGTCGAGACGCCCGAGATCGCGCAGGCAAAGCGCCAGATTGAAGAAGCCCTCGGCATAATCGCGGCTGAGCGCGATCGACTGGTAATGATGCTTCACTGCTTCATCGAAACGGTGAGTAGCCCGCAAGGCGTTGCCGAGATTGGAATGCAGGGCGGGGTTTTGCGGGTCGGCCGCCAGCGACAGGCGATGATGCGACACCGAGGCTTCGAGCTTGCCGGCGAGGCGCAACGCGACGCCCAGATTGTTATGCAGCTCGGCGTGATCGGGACGCACGGCAAGCAGCCGCAGGTACGAAGTGATCGCCTCTTCCAGGCGACCGGCACGATGGGCCTGCGCCGCCAGCCGCAGCTGCCGCACGAAGCTGTCCGCTTCGCCGCCGAACAAGGGCGTCGGTGCGCCGGAAGCCGCGGATTCCCGCTTCGTCGGATGGATGTGGGGCGCGTCGTTCACGCTCGCAGTCTACCTCAGCGCCCCCTCACAAGCATCCGCCCTCAAACGAAAATGGCGCGGACCGGGAGGTCAGCGCCGCTCGATTTCTGGATCATCCCAACAACCTCATGCTGAGGAGGCTGCGCAGCAGCCGTCTCGAAGCATGGGCCGCCCGCACCGCGTCTGTCGCCCATCCTTCGAGACGCGCTTCGCGCTCCTCAGGATGAGGTGGTGCGGGTCGTCTAGAACGACACCACTTAGATGTAACGCTTGATCAGCTCTTCGGCGATCTGCACGGCATTCAGCGCCGCGCCCTTGCGGAGATTGTCGCTGACGACCCACATCGACAATCCGTTCTCGACCGTGGGATCGGAGCGGATGCGGCTCACGAACACGCCGTCCTGGCCGGTGATCTCCTTTGGCGTCACATAGCCGCCGGGCTCGCGCTGGTCGACCACCAGCACGCCGGGCGCTGCCGCGAGAACGCGCCGTGCTTCGTGATCGTCGAGTGGCCGCTCGAGTTCGAGGTTCACCGCTTCGGCATGGCCGATCAGAGTCGGCACGCGCACGCAGGTCGCATGGATCTTGATCCTGGGATCAAGAATCTTCTTGGTCTCGACCACCATCTTCCACTCTTCCTTGGTCGAGCCG
>JABMNB010000068.1 GCA_013205335.1 Rhodospirillales bacterium | reverse complement strand
GGTCCGTGGTGTCTCTCCGGAGCCTGCCTTGGCCTTCTGCTCAACGAAGCAGCAAGAACACCCAGGAGCCCGGACAACAGCACTGCCAGCGTCCAGATGTCGATCTTCTGCGGCTCGCCAGGCTGCAGCAACCACGGCAAGAACATGGCGGACTGGAGAGCAAAGCCCGCCATGGCCGACATTACCACTCGTCGAGTCGCTAGCGCGAATACGACTGTAGCGGCCGGCGCCACGAAGAGCGGCGGCACGACGCGTCGCGCCGCCAAGATGGTGACGGTCGACATCGACCATCCCGATATCGAAGACTTCATTTCGTGGAAGATGCTCGAAGAGCAGAAGGTGGCCGCGCTGGTCGCCGGCTCCCGGCTCGCCAACCGCCACCTGAACGCAATCATGCAGGCCTGCCTCGACGACGGAGAAGGCGAAGCGGCGTTCGACCCAAGACAGAACTCGAAGCTACGGCGCGAGATTGTCGCTGCCCGCCGGGCCGAGTTGCCCGAGAACTATATCCAGCGGGTCATCCAGTTCGCCCGCCAGGGCTATCGACACATCGAATTCCCGACCTTCGACACGGACTGGGAATCCGGAGCCTATGCTTCGGTCTCCGGACAGAACGCCAACAACTCGGTGCGCGTCACCGACTCGTTCCTGCGTGCGGTCGAGGAAGACCGTCAATGGGCGCTGACCGAGCGCACGACTGGCCGGGTCTCGAAGGTGATCGGCGCGCGTCTCCTGTGGGGACAGGTCGCCGAAGCCGCCTGGCACTCGGCCGATCCGGGCGTCCAGTACGACACCACGATCAACGACTGGCACACCTGCCCGGAGTCGGGGCGCATCAACGCCTCGAACCCCTGCTCGGAGTACATGTTTCTCGACGACACGGCGTGCAATCTCGCCTCGCTGAACCTGATGCGGTTCCGGCGCGACGACGGCTCGATCGATGTCGACTCGATGGAGCATGCCAGCCGACTGTGGACGGTCGTCCTCGAGATTTCCGTGATGATGGCGCAGTACCCGTCGCGCCGGATCGCCGAACTTTCCTACCGGTACCGCACGCTGGGCCTGGGCTACGCCAATCTCGGCGCGCTGCTCATGGCCTCAGGCTTGAGCTACGACAGCGCCAGGGGCCGCGCCATTGCCGGCGCTCTGACTGCGATCATGACCGGCACCGCCTACGCCACTTCGGCCGAAATGGCAGGCCTGATGGGTGCCTTTCCCGGCTTCGCGGCCAATCGCGAGGCCATGCTGCGGGTCATCCGCAACCATCGCCGGGCGGCCCACGGTGCAAACGAAGCCTATGAAGGCCTGTCGATCGCGCCACAGGCTCTCGACGCGGCCAACTGCACCGATAGCCGGCTCGTCGCCGCAGCCCGCCGGGTCTGGGACCGCGCGCTGGAACTGGGAGCACGCCACGGTTTCCGCAACGCCCAGGTCTCCGTCATCGCTCCCACCGGCACGATCGGGCTGGTGATGGACTGCGATACCACCGGCATCGAACCCGACTACGCCCTGGTGAAGTTCAAGAAGCTGGCTGGCGGCGGCTATTTCAAGATCATCAACCAGACCGTTCCGCTTGCGCTGCGCACCCTGGGCTACGACGAGGCCGCGATCTCGCGCATCGTCGACCATGCCGTGGGCCGCGGCTCACTCGCCTCGGCGCCTGCCATCAACCACGAGAGCCTGTCGGCACGCGGCTTCGATGCCGCGACCTTGAAGCGGATCGACCAGGCGATCGTCACGGCCTTCGACATCCGCTTCGCCTTCTCGCGCTATACGCTGGGTGAAGCCTTCTGCCGCGAATCGCTCGGTCTCGACGACGGGATGCTGGCCGATCCGAAGCTCGACATTCTCTCGCACCTCGGTTTCTCGCGCAGCGACGTTGCCGCCGCGAACATCCATGCGTGCGGTACGATGAGCATCGAAGGCGCGCGCGATCTCGACCGTGAACATCTTTCTGTGTTCGATTGTGCAAATCCCTGTGGACGAGATGGCACGCGCTTCTTGTCTGCGGAGAGTCACATACGCATGATGGCTGCAGCACAACCCTTCGTATCGGGTGCCATCTCCAAGACCATCAACATGCCGAACGCGGCGACGGTCGAGGATTGCCGCAAGGCTTATGAGATGTCTTGGAAACTCGGATTGAAAGCCAACGCCCTCTATCGTGACGGTTCCAAACTGTCCCAGCCGCTTTCCGCTATGGCTCTTGGCGATGACGTCGCAGCCAACGACGATCTTGCCGACCTGTCGCCGGCGGCGCGTGCGCCGCTCATTGCCGAACGGATCGTGGAGCGCATCGTCGAGCGTGAGGTGCGGGTCGGCCGCGAACGGCTGCCGCAACGCCGCAAGGGCTACACTCAGAAAGCCATCGTCGGCGGTCACAAGGTCTATCTCAGGACTGGCGAGTACGAGGACGGACGCGTCGGCGAAATCTTCGTCGACATGCACAAGGAAGGCGCGGCATTCCGTAGCCTCATGAATAACTTCGCCATCGCGATCTCGATCGGCCTGCAGTACGGCGTGCCGCTCGAGGAGTTCGTCGAGGCTTACACCTTCACGCGCTTCGAGCCGTCGGGTGTGGTCGAGGGCAACGACGCGATCAAGATGTCGACCTCCGTGCTCGACTACATCTTCCGCGAACTCGCGATCTCCTATCTCGGGCGCAACGACCTCAGCCACGTCGAGCAGGCGGACCTCCGTCCCGACGGTGTCGGCCGCGGCGAAATCCAGGGCGAACTGCCCTCGCCCGGCACGAATGCCGCCGAAGCGGCCGCTGCGGCGGTCAGCCGTATCGCCAGCGTCGGTTTCGTGCGCAGCAACCTTTACGTATTGAACGGCAGGACTGCCGGCAATGTCGCGATCGCCAACGAGGCGATCGTCGGCGCCGCCCTGCCCAACGGACTGACGGACGGACCAGCCGTCGCTTCGGCGCACATCGCCAAGGCGGCCGTCGTCAGCGTCGCGCTCGGAGAAACATCCTCCTCGCCCCTGGGACTAGCCGTCGAGGCAAGGCTCAAGGGATTTGAAGGGGATGCGTGTCCGGAATGCGGCAACTTCACCATGGTCCGCAACGGGACGTGCCTCAAGTGCACGACCTGCGGCGGTACCACCGGCTGCAGTTGAGCATGCGTGGCGTAGCGTACCAGCGTACCCCGGGGGCCTCACGGTTGGGGACCCTATAGCTAACCATAGGAGACAGTTATGGCTGCTAAGAAAAAGGTTGCGAAGAAGAAGGCTGCTAAGAAGAAGAAGCAGTAATTAGGAAAGGGCGGAGGTCAAAGGTTACTTTGACCCCTCTAACAACGCCTTTCGGCTTCCGTGTGGGCGCCCTCTCAAAGGGCCCCACCGGAAGCCACCTAATAGAAGACGAGCATCAAGCCGATCCGACGCTTTCGTTCGCGAAGGCGGAAAGGCGAAACTAGCCAAAAGGTCCGGCGACCTCTGTCTGCCGGCCTTTTTTCTTTCTGGCTTGAACCGGGCCTGTTTCCGCCTTACATGGCGGGTCATGAGTACTGACCGGTCAGTCAATATCTCCTCCACCGTTCCGACCAGGGTCCGGCGTCCGGCAGATCGCGCCTCCGAAATCGCGCGCGCCGCCCTGGACCTGTTCGTCACCCGCGGCTTTGCCGCGACCAAGATAGAGGACGTCGCAAAGGCGGCGTCCGTCAGCAAGGGCCTCCCCTACCTCTACTTCAAGAACAAGGAAGAGCTCTTCAAGGCCGTCATCACCGAAGCCATCGGTGGCCCCCTCGCCGACGCCAGCGAGATGATCCAGAGTTTTGAGGGATCGAGCGAAGCCATGCTTCGTGGACTGGTCGCCGGTTTCCGCGCCTTCGAGGAAACGCCGGCGGGCGGCGTGGTGAAACTCATCCTCGCCGAGGCCGGCAACTTTCCCGAGGTCGCCCGCTTCTACTGCACGCATTTCGACGTACGCGGTCGCGACCTGTTCATCCGCACGCTGCGCCGCGGCGTGGACAACGGCGAATTCAGTCCGCTCGCCGACCTCGAGACCACGGCGCTCGTCATCATCCAGCCACTTGCCATGTTCTCGGTATGGAAGCGCTCGCTGGCCCCGTTCGATCCGGCACGGGTCGACAGCGATCAGTACTACGCCGCTTACCTCGACTTGATTCTCAAAGGGCTCCGGATATGAAGCGCAAGATCGTCCTCGCAATCGTCGGCGCAGCGGTCCTGCTGGCCGGCGCCGCCTTTGCGTGGAAAAGCAGCATGGTCGTGTCGACCGGCGGCAACGGTTCCGTCGCACAGAAAACCACCGACCGCGCCCTGGAACTGCTGCCTGCGGAGGTCCACACGATCAAGCCGCGCGGGCTGGTCGACGTGGTCCGGTTCACAGGCACCACCCAGCCGATCGACCAGACGATCGTGAAGGGTCGCGTTGCCGGTCGCCTGGCCGAAGTGCTGGTCTGCGAAGGCGACCGTGTCACGGCGGGCCAGGTGCTGGCGCGGTTCGAGACGACCGAGTTGCAGGCCAAGATGAACGAGCGGCAATCCGCGCTCGAGGCCGCGCGCGCCGACGCGCGCTGGACCGCCCGCGACCGCTCCGACAAGGAGACGCTCGCCAACCGCAATATCGTCTCACAGTCCGCGGCCGACCAGGCGCGCGCGACGGCCGACAATCGCGCCTCCATGGTCGCCGTCGCGGAGGCTCAGCTCGACGTGGCACGCAAGAACCTGGCCGATGCAGAGGTGAAGGCACCGTTCGACGGCGTGGTCGGCGAGCGCATCGCAAATCAGGGCGAGTCACTGCCGATCGACGGCAAGATACTGGCTCTGCTCGATACCAGTCACGTCGAGATTGCGGCGCAGATGCCGGCTGGCGACGTGATCCGCATGAAGGTCGGCCAACTGGCGGGCGTCATGCTCGAAGGTTTCGGCGATCGGGTATTCGACGGCAAGATCACGCGGATCAGCCCGACGACACAGGCAGGCTCGCGCTCGATTCCCGTCTACGTCGAGATCGTCGACCGCCACGAAGGCCTGCGCGGCGGCCTCTTCGCCACTGGCAGCGTCACCGTCCAGGAAAAGAGCCATGCCCTTGCTGTGCCGGCATCGGCGATGCGCAAGGACGACCAGGGCGATTTCGTGCTGGTCGTCGAGAACAATGCGCTCGTCCGAAAGCCGGTCGGCGCCGTTCGCACATGGTCGCGTGGTGAACTCGTCGAAGTGAAGGGCCTGGAATCGGGCATGACTGTGGTTTCGGCGCCCCTGCCCGGCCTGCAGGCCGGCCAACGGGTCAGGCTCGCCGAAACCCGATAGGATACAGACACGTGAAGCTCACCCAGATCGCGGTCGACAATCCGGTATTCGCCACCATGATGATGGTGGCGTTGCTGGTGATGGGCCTGTTCTCCTACCGCCAACTCGGCATCGACCAGTTCCCCAACGTCGACTTCCCGATCGTCGTGGTCACCACCGACTATCCCGGCGCTTCGCCGGAGACGGTCGAGAGCGAGATCAGCCGCAAGATCGAGGAATCGGTCAACGCCATCGCCGGCCTCAAGACGCTCACATCGCGTTCGCTCGAGGGCCGCTCGATCGTCATCGCCGAGTTCGAGCTTTCGGTCCCCTCACCCGTGGCCATGCAGGACGTTCGCGAGAAGGTCCAGATGGTCCGGGCGGCCTTCCGGTCGGACATCAAGGAGCCGCTGATCCAGCGGTTCAACCCCGACGACCAGCCGATCGTGTCGATCGCCGTGCGCTCCGATGTCCGCTCGGTGCGCGACCTCACGACGCTTGCCGACCAGATCATCATCAAGCGCCTGCAAACAGTCCGCGACGTCGGCCGCGCCACCATCGCCGGCGGCCTGAAGCGCCAGATCAACATCGAACTCGATCCCGGTCGCATGCACGCGCTTCGCGTCGGCGTGAACGACATCATGCGGGCGATCAAGGACGAGAACCAGAACTTCCCCGCCGGCAACGTGCAGCGCGGCAACGACGACCGGGTCATCGAGGTGACGGGCCGCGTCGTCGATCCGGGCGACTTCGCCGATCTGATCGTCGCCCGCCGCGGCCAGGCCCCCGTCTATCTCCGCCAGGTCGCCACCGTGGTCGACGGCCAGCAGGAACTCGAGAACGTGGCCATGCTGAACGGCGAGCGGGCGCTTGCCATCGACGTGGTGAAGACGCAGGGGTCCAATACGATCGAAGTGGCCCGCGGTATCCGCCGCACCGTTGCCGAGTTGCAGGCCACCCTGCCCCAGGACGTCAAGCTCGAGATCGTTCGCGACAGCTCGCGCGGCATCCAGAACTCGGTCAACAACGTCCAGCAGACTATGGTCGAGGGCGGCCTGCTCACGATCGCCATCGTCTTCCTGTTCCTGCATTCCTGGCGCAGCACCGTCATCACCGGCCTTGCCCTGCCGATCTCGGTGTTCGGCGCCTTCATGGTGATGGCCGCCTTCGGCTTCACCCTGAATGTGCTGACCCTGATGGCGCTGAGCCTCGCCGTCGGCATCCTGATCGACGATGCGATCGTGGTGCGCGAGAACATCATGCGCCATATCGGCTTCGGCAAGACGCACCGTCAGGCCGCCATCGACGGCACCAACGAGATCGGCCTCGCCGTGCTCGCCACGACCTTCTGCATCGTGGCGGTGTTCCTGCCCGTGGCCTTCATGGGCGGCATCATCGGCCGTTTCTTCTTCCAGTTCGGTGTCATGGTCTCGGCCGCCGTCCTGATCTCGCTGTTCGTGTCCTTCACTCTCGACCCGATGCTCTCCTCGGTCTGGTACGACCCTCAGGCTCATGGCAACGGACGCTTCGCCCGCATCGTCAACGGCGCGCAGGAGCGGGCCAACGGCGTCTATCGCTCGGTGCTCGGCTGGTCCTTGCGCTGGCCCAAGACCACCCTGCTGATCGCCCTGGCGACCTTCGTCGGCAGCTTTGCGCTGCCGAAATACATCGGCTTCGAATTCGTGCCGCAAGCCGATCTCGGCGAACAGGTCGTCAGCATCGAAACGCCGGTCGGCTCCTCGCTGGAATACACCGAGGCCAAGCTGCGCCAGGTCGAGGCCGCGCTGCGTGAGTTTCCCGAAATCGACTACACCTATGGAACGGTCAACACCGGCTATGCCAACGGCAAGAACCAGGCGAGCATCTATCTCAAGCTGAAGCCGCTGAAGCAGCGCACGCGCTCGCCCGACCAGCTTGCCCAGCCTATACGCGAGCGGCTGGGCGCCATTCCAGGCATCCTGGCCTCCATCAACATTCCCGGCGGGCCGGGCGGCGGCGTTCAGAAGCAGCTGCAGCTTTCGCTGCAGGGACCCGACACCAACGTACTCGACTCGCTTTCGCAGGACGTGATGAAGCGCGCTGCCGACATCCGCGGCATGGTCGATCTCGACCGCAACCTCAAGGCTGCCAAACCGATCCTGTCGGTCCGTCTGCGTCGCGACGCCGCTTCCGACCTCGGCCTGGGTTCCGCCGCGGTCGCCCAGTCGCTGCGCCCCCTCTTCGCCGGCGACGAAACCAGTCTGTGGCGGGCGCCCGACGGCGAGAACTACATGGTCATGGTCCGCCTGCCGACCGACGACCGAACCGGCATCGCCGACTTGCATCGCGTCTGGTTCACCGCCGGCACCGAAGCCAATGGCCTGCCACGCATGGTCCATATCGCGCAGATCGCCGATGTCGTGACGGACGTCGGCGCCTCGCAGATCAATCGCCGCGACCTCAACCGCGAAGTCCAGATCACCGCCAACGTGTTCGGGCGTTCGGCCGGCGAAGTTTCGAGCGACCTGCAGAAAATCCTGACCGATATGAAGCTGCCGCCGGGCTATCGCTTCGTGTTCGGCGGCTCGACCAAGGACATCGCGGAGAGCGCCGCCTATGCCGGGCAGGCGCTGCTGATGGCGGTCATCCTGATCTATCTGATATTGGCCTCGCAGTTCGGCAGCTTCCTTCAGCCGATTGCCATCATGATGTCGCTTCCGATGTCGCTGATCGGCGTGTTCCTCGGTCTCCTGATCGCCGGCACAACGCTCAACATCTTCTCGGCCATCGGCTTCATCATGTTGATGGGCCTCGTCACCAAGAACGCCATCCTGCTGGTCGACTTCTTCAATCAGGCCCGCGCACGCGGCGTACCAGTCAACGAGGCCCTGCTCGAGGCCGGCTCGATCCGGCTGCGCCCCATCCTGATGACCACGCTGGCCATGGTGTTCGGCATGATGCCGCTGGCGCTGGGCCTCGGCGAAGGCGCCGCCCAGCGCGCGCCGATGGCCCACGCCGTGATCGGCGGTCTGATCAGCTCGACGCTCCTCACGCTGGTCGTGGTGCCCGTGGTGCTGGTCTATATCGACCGGATCGGCCTGTGGGCGACCCGGCGCTTCCGCCGCTCGCCCGACCAGATGGCCCGCGACCACAAGCCGGCGGAATAGTACCGGCCGGACCGAATAACCATCACGCTGGCACGATTCGCGCTATGATGGAGGCATGCCGGATGATGCCCCGACAGTAGGTCTGCGCATCGTCGATTCGCTCAACGCGGTCGACGCCTCCCAATGGGATGCCTGCGCGCTCGCGCCGGGCTCGGCGGGCAGCCCCTTCCTCAGCTACGGCTTCCTCAAGGCGCTGGAAGACTCCAAGTCGGTGGGACGGCGCACCGGATGGCAGCCGCAATATCTGCTGGCGGAGTCGGACGACGGCACGCTGCAGGGCGCTGCACCGCTCTACATGAAGACCCATTCGCAGGGCGAGTACGTGTTCGACCACGGCTGGGCGCAGGCGCTGGAGCGCGCCGGCGGTCGCTACTATCCCAAGCTCCAGGTCGCCGTGCCCTTCTCGCCAGTGCCCGGACCGCGCCTGTTTGCCCGTCCCGGCCCGATTGCCGACGCTGTCCGTGACGCATTGATCGACATGCTCGCCAAGATCGCCGGCGACAACAATATAAGCTCGGTCCACGCCACCTTCTGCACAGAAGAGGAGTGGAAGCGCTTCGGCGCGCATGGCTGGCTGCTGCGGCTCGGCCAGCAGTATCACTGGCGGAACGACGGTTACCGCACCTTCGACGACTTCCTGGGCGCGCTGGCCTCCCGCAAGCGCAAGACGATCCGCAAGGAGCGCGAGGCCGTGCGGCGCGAAGGCCTCGTCATCCGCCAGCTGAGCGGCGACGAAATCCGCCCCGAGCACTGGGACGCCTTCTTTGCCTTCTACATGGATACCGGCGGCCGCAAGTGGGGCACGCCTTACCTGACACGTTCCTTCTTCGACATCCTAGGTGCAACCATGGCGGACAAGGTCGTGCTGGTCATGGCCGAGGCCGACGGACGCCCGGTCGGCGGCGCGCTCAACCTCAAGAGCGACGACACTCTCTACGGACGGTACTGGGGTTGTCTGGAAAGTCATGCCTTCCTGCATTTCGAGGCCTGCTACTACCAGGCCATCGACTATGCGATTGCCAACGGGCTGGCGAGGGTGGAGGCCGGTGCACAGGGGGATCACAAGATCCAGCGCGGCTACCTGCCGGTGCCGACCTATTCCGCGCACTGGATCGTGGATCCGAACTTCCGCCGCGCCGTCGACGAATATCTCAAGCGCGAGCGACCAGCCGTCGAGCAGGAGATCGAGGGGCTGATGCAGTACTCGCCGTTCCGCAAAGAGAACGAGGCCTGACGGCCTACTTGACCATCAGGACACCGAAAAAGAAGACGACGAAAAACACGAACTGCTCGGTCAGTCCGAGCGGCGCCTGCCAGCCGACCTTCTCGATGATGAACAACGCCACCCAGAACACCGCGGTGGCAAGCACCGCGGCGCGCAGGGCGATCCAAAGTGGCCGGAACGCGCTCACTATCCGGCGAGCACCGGCTCTTGGCTGGCCGGCGGCAGGGCGCCGCGCTCAGGCGGCAGGAAGGTGAAGACGAGCTTGGCCGTCTCGTCCGTTCCGTCGACATCGACGCGCACCGTACCGCCGTCGGAGAGCTTGCCGAACAGGACCTCCTCGGCCAGGGGCTTCTTCACGTACTCCTGGATCACGCGGGCGAGCGGCCGGGCGCCGAACAGCTTGTCGTAGCCCTTCTCCGCCAGCCAGCGGCGCGAGCCGTCGGACAGCTCGATGAAGACTTTGCGGTCGGCGAGCTGGACCTCGAGTTCCGCCACGAACTTGTCGACAACCTTGCCCATCGACTCGGGGCCGAGGTTGGCGAACTTGATGATCGCGTCGAGGCGATTGCGGAACTCCGGCGCAAACATGCGATTGATCGCCTCGTTGTCCTCGTCGTGTCGCTGCTCGCGGCCGAAGCCCAGCGCGGGTTTGGCGATGTCGGCAGCTCCGGCATTCGTCGTCATGCAAAGGATGACATTGCGGAAATCCACCGTCCGGCCGTTGTGGTCGGTGAGCTTGCCGTAATCCATGACCTGCAGCAGCACGTTGAAGACGTCCGGATGCGCCTTCTCGATCTCGTCGAACAGTACGACGCAATGCGGATGCTGGTTCACCT
>JABMNB010000598.1 GCA_013205335.1 Rhodospirillales bacterium | reverse complement strand
GCTCGACCTGCCCAAGGCGACGACCAACGCCGACCTGCAGAAACCGGAGAAGATCGAGTTCGCGATCGACGCCCAGGGCTCCCTGTTCTGGGGCGGCGAGCGTCTGACCCGCGAACAGGCGGTGGAGAAGTTCGCCGAGGCCGGCCGCAAGCGGCCGCAGCCCGAGGTCTATCTCCGCGCCGACGCGACGGTGCCGTACCGCTACGTCGCCGAGACCCTCGGCGACGCCTCGAAAGGCGGCCTCTCCAGGATCGCCTTCGTCAGCGAGCCGACGCGCTGAGGCGCCGCGGGCACTTGCTTTTGCATCTGGCGATCCCCGAGTGAGGAAACATGTCTGACTATCTGCCGGGTGGGGCGAAGACCGTCGTTCCCGCCGGTGCGTTGGCGGATCAGCCCGCCGGCCGCCTCTACGGGCGACTCTGGCGCTGGCATTTGCTGGCGGCGCTCCTCGTGATCCCGTTCGTGCTCTGGCAAAGTACGACGGGCACGATCTATCTCTGGTCAGAATGGTGGATGGACCAGACTCACCCCGAGCTGCGATTCGTCCAGCCGGGCGCGACAAGCGTGCCTCCCAGCGTTCAACTCGCCGCGGCCCTCGAGGCGGCGCCGAAGGAATTCTCGGCCACGGTGACCGGCGGGCATGGCCATGGCGGCGGCGGTGCCGCTCATGACCATGGTGCGATGGCGGAGCGTGGCGGCCCGCCGGTGCAGGAGATCATCCTGTCCGACGATCCGCGCCGCAGCACCCAGGTCATGATGCTGGACGAAATCGGACTGCCGTATCCGATCTTCGTCGATCCCTATAGTGGGCGCGTGCTGGGCTCGCTGACCGGGACGCAATGGCTGCCTGGCCTGACGCGCGCCCTGCATGGCGGGTGGCCGCTGGGCAAGCCGGGAAGCTGGCTCCTCGAACTGGCCGATGGCTGGGCGATCTTCATGATCCTGTCGGGCCTCTATCTCTGGTGGCCGCGCCAGCGCGGCTTTCTCGCTTCGCTGTGGCCTCGCTTCGACAGGGGCTCGCGGATCATGATGCGCGACTTGCACGCCACCGTCGCGGTCCTCTTTTCCGCGGTGTTCCTTTTCTTTCTGATAAGCGCGCTGCCATGGACGGCCTTCTGGGGCGGCGAGATCCTGTCTCGGGTCCAGACGGCGTTGGGTCAAAAAAGCACCGCGGGCTTCTCGCCCGGTGGCGCCTCGGCGCGACAGATGGCGGCCGTGCAGAAGCCGATCGACGATCTGGTGGCAGAGGCGCGTGCCCGCGGCATCAGCCAGGCACTCAGCGTGCGACTGGCGCCGTGGCCGGGCGCACCGCTCTACATCAGCAACCGCAACGGTCCGCCGTCCGCCGACCGGGTGATCCTCGGCAACCCGAAGACCGGCGAGGTGACTCGCGATGCGCTGCGCGCCGACCAGCCCGTGATCCCGCGCATGGTCGGCTTCGGCATCCATGTGCACCAGGGTGACTTCGGCCTGTGGAATCTCTGGATGAACACGGCCTTCGCGCTGTCGCTCGTCTGGCTCACCGTCACCGGCGTCGCCTCGTGGTGGATGCGCAGGCCCCGGGGCAGCCTGGGCATTCCCCGCAAGATCGAGCTGCGTTGGCCGCGGGCGTTGATCGCCACCGCGACCGCCCTGTGCCTCCTGCTGCCGATCTTCGGTGCCTCCGTGCTCCTGCTGCTCGGTCTCGAGCGATTGCTGGTACGTCGCGGGAAGCCGGACCCTGCAGGATAATGCGATGATCCGACATCAGCTTCCTCGCCGGAGCCTTGGCATGATGTTTCGTCGCGATGCTTCACGCCGGAGCGCCACGCGGAGGAGTTGAGATGCAGCGTGTCACCCTGCCGGTCGACGACGATCTCCTGGCGACCCTCGATCGCCACATGAAGAAGCACCGCTATGCCAGCCGCTCAGAGGCGCTGCGCGACATCCTGCGCGAGACGGCGGCGAGGGCCACGACCATATTCATGCATAGGTGCGACCCGGGAGCGCGCCGCGTTGGCTAGGCTGCTTCCTTCCAGGCCTTGTCAACGACGGTGACGACGTCGCGCATGATCTGGGTCAGGTCGAAATCCTTTGGCGTATAGACGCGTGCCACGCCGGCCGCGATGAGCACGGCGGCATCGGCGGGCGGGATGATGCCGCCGACCACGACCGGTACGTCGCCTATGCCGGCGTCGCGCAGGCCCTTCAGCACGTCGCCGACCAGCGAGACGTGGCCGCCCGACAGGATCGACAGGCCCACGACATGCACGCTCTCCTCGAGGGCGGCGTTGACGATGCGCTCGGGCGTGAGGCGGATACCCTCGTAGACGACTTCCATGCCGCAGTCGCGGGCGCGCACGGCGATCTGCTCGGCGCCGTTTGAATGGCCGTCGAGGCCGGGCTTGCCCACCAGGATCTTGATGCGCCGGCCGAGCCGCCGCGATACCGCGTCGACCTCGCGGCGGGTCACTTCGAGGCGGCCGTCGGTGACGCCTGCAGCGCGCGCCACGCCGGTGGGGGCGCGGTATTCGCCGAACACGCCGCGCAGCGCTTCGGTCCATTCACCGGTGGTGACGCCGGCCTTGGCGCATTCGATCGACGCCGGCATGACGTTGCGATCTTCCCTGGTGGCGGCCACAAGCTCGGCAAGCGCCGCTTTCACCGCATCGCCATCGCGGGTTGCGCGCCAGGCGTTCAGCCGCTCGACCTGTCCGCGCTCGACAGAATCGTCGACCGTCATGATCGACTCCTGGCCGCCGCCGGACAGCGGCGAGGGGGCGCCCTCGGTATAGGCGTTGACGCCGACCACGGTCTGCTCGCCGGACTCGATGGCGGCCAGGCGCTTCAGGTTGGATTCGACCAGACGCTGCTTCATGTAGGCCGACTCGATGGCGGCGACCGCGCCGCCCATGTCGGCGATGCGGCCCATCTCGGCCAGTGCCTCCTGCTTCAGCGACTCGACCCGGGCCGCGATCTCCTTGCTGCCGTCGAAGATGTCGCCGTACTCGAGCAGGTCGGTCTCGAAGGCCACGATCTGCTGCAGGCGCAG
>JABMNB010000597.1 GCA_013205335.1 Rhodospirillales bacterium | reverse complement strand
GGCTATCCGCATCGGAACTATCAAAACTTCTGACGCGCGGTGAAGCTTCTCCCGTCGACATCGTCGATGCGATGTTGAAGCGTGCATCGGAGCTGCAACCTCATCTCAATGCCTTCGTTCTGATCGACGCTGACGGCGCGCGAGCTGCTGCAAGGGCAGCGGAATCGCGCTGGCAAAAAGGTCAGCCGCTGTCGCCCTTCGATGGCATTCCGACGACGATCAAGGATACGACGAACGTCAAGGGCTGGCCGACCCGCTACGGATCGCATTCCACCGATGAGACTCCGGCCAACGAGAATGCGGCGGTTACCGACAGGTTTCTTGCAGCCGGCATGATCCTTCTGGGCAAGACCACCACGCCCGAGTTCGGCTGGAAGGCGCTCACCGATTCGCCATTGCAGGGCACCACGCGCAGCCCGTGGAATCTCACCCACTCGCCGGGTGGCTCCTCGGGCGGCGCCTCCGCGCTTACCGCCGCCGGGGTCAATCCGTTCAACCATGGCAACGATGGCGGCGGCTCGATCCGTATTCCTGCCAGCCACACCGGCCTTGTCGGCCTGAAGCCGTCCTACGGCCGCATCCCGCAGTTCCCGGCCGACGCGCCCTTTGCCGACGTCATCAGTCAGGGCGTGCTGGCCCGCACGGTGCTCGATACGGCGATGGCCCTGAACATCACGGCGGGTCCCGATCCGCGGGACTGGCGTTCTCTCCCCGCCGAGGCGCGGGATTATACGGTCGGCCTCGATGCCGGCGTGCGCGGCTGGAAGATCGGCCTCAGCCTCGACCTCGGCCATGTGAAAGCCGATCCGGAAGTGCGTGAACTCGTCGCCGCGGCGGCGAAGCGCTTCGAGGAGCTCGGCGCGCATGTCGAGGAAGTCGGCCCGATGTTCGAGCCGCTGCAGCAGCATTTCGAGCCGCTGTGGATCGGCGGCTTCGCCACCCGCTTCCGACAGATCCCGACGCAGCTACACGGCAAGCTCGATCCCGGCCTGCGGGCGCTCGCCGAGAAGGGTCTGGCGATCACGCTTGCCGACTACGCCCGGGCCTTCGAGGCGCGGAGCAAGCTCGCGCGCGATCTCGCGCTCTGGCATCGCAAGTACGACCTGCTGCTCGCGCCCGTGGCGCCGACCGCCGGACCGCTCGTGGAGACGCTCTACAATTCGGAGGCCTTCCCGCGCTGGACCAAGGGTGCACCCTACACGTTGCCCTGCAACCTCACCGGCCAGCCTGCCGCATCGATGCCCGCGGGGCTGACCAGGGCCGGACTGCCCGTCGGCCTGCAGATCATCGGCGCGCCCCGCGCGGACGAGGTCGTGCTGCGGGCGATGCGTGCGTACGAGAGCGCCAGCGGCTGGACGTGGCCGCAGCCCGGGGTCCTGGAGACCTTGAAGGCGTTATAACGCCCGGCGCCGGTCAGACGGCGCGCGACACCTTGTTGGGCGTCGAACGAACGACGCGCAGCGCGATGACGAGGACCCGGTAGCCGAGGAAGCCGGCGCAGAGGGCGCTCGCTGCCGCGACGTAGCCGGGCTCGATCAAGGCGTCTCCGAGCATCGCGGAAGTGAAATCGATGACGGACAGCGCGGCGAGAATGATCGCCACGACGAGACCGTCGACTGTCGCCGGCAGCGAGACGAGGCCGGCTTCCTTGTTCGACTGCACCGTCAGAGTCCATCCCCGGACGCGGCCGATCGCCGATCCCACGGCGAAGGCCACGACCCACAGTATGTCGAACAGGATGCTCGCCTCGAACACACCGGCGAGCAACATCAACGTCGCCATCAGCGCGAAGCCTCCCGGCAAGGCCACGCGGCCCAGCGTGGTGACGCCGCCGCGCGACTGCGCCGCCATCGTCCAGAGGCAGAGGGCAGCGAACAGGAGCGTGAGGCCGTTCGCTAGACTTAAAGTCGAGATCATGGAGGGAGCAAACGATACGGCACGGGGCGAGTAAAGCGCTGAGGCTGCACAGACACTGTCGCCCCTACGTTTTTTCATTTGCAGCCCACGAGAAATTTACTGGGCCGCACGGGCGGTGACGGCGAGGATAGGTCTGCAGAATGGCTTAAAAATCAGGGAGAAATGACATGAGCCTCCAATTGAAGTCCGTGGCGATGGCCGCGGCGATGCTTGGCCTGGCCGTTTCGGCCACGTCGTCGCAGGCCCAGCCGACGCCGCCCCAGTTCCCCAACATGACGTTCTTCATCACCAGCGTGGGAGGCCCGCAGGGCGCCAACTACGGCGGCCTGGAGGGCGCCGACCGGCATTGCCAGACTCTCGCGGCCAAGGCCGGCGCCGGGAGCAAGACCTGGCGGGCCTTTCTCAGCACGCAGGCAGTCGGCGGCGCGACCGCCGTCAACGCCCGGGACCGTATTGGCAAGGGTCCGTGGGTGAACGCCAGGGACGTGCAGATCGCGGCCACCGTCGAGGACCTGCACTCCGCCAACAACAAGATCGCTGCGGAAACCAATGTCGCTGAAACCGGCCGCCTGATCCCGAGCCGCCTCTACACGGTCAATCAGCACGACATCCTGACCGGCACGCAGGCAGACGGCACCGCCTTCCCGCCGGACAAGGACATGACCTGCGGCAACTGGACGAAGAGCGGCGAAGGCAGCGCCATGGTCGGTCATGCCGACCGCATGGGGCTGCGCGACGACGCGCCCTCGAAGTCCTGGAACACTTCGCATCCGTCACGAGGGTGCGATGCGGCGGCGCTGGTGTCGACCGGCGGCGCCGGCCTGCTCTACTGCTTCGCCGCCGACTGACAAGAGACAGCTGGCCAAACGACGGCGGCGCCGGTCTTGCCGGCGCCGCTGCCTCGATCGCCGGCGCGTGATCAGGCGTCCGGTTTGACGCCTGCCGCGGTGATCACCTTCTCCCACTTGTCGATCTCGCTTTGCAGGAACTTGCCCGTATCCTCCGGCGTCGCGCCGACGGGGATCACGGCCTGCTCAGCCAGCCGCTTGCGCAGGCTCTCGTCCTTGACCGCCCTCGAGACCTCGGCCGACATCCTGTCGACGATCTCCTTCGGCGTGCCGGCAGGCGCGAGGAACATAACCCAAGTCGACGATTCGATCAGTGGGCCGCCCGACTCCACGATGGTCGGCACTTCCTCGACGCCCGGCACGCGGTTCTTCGACAGCATGGCGAGCGCGCGAATCTTGCCGGCGCGAACCTGCGCCATCACGCCGATCGGCGCGTCGATCAGCATCTGGATGTTGCCCGAGGCGAGGTCGGCCAGCGCAGGCGCCGTGCCCTTGTAGGGCACGTGCACCATGTCGATGCCGGCGACCTGCTTCATCATTTCGCTGGTGAGGTGGGCCGCCGCGCCGACACCCGACGAACCGAACGAGATCTTGCCCGGGTTCTTCTTGGCGTAGGCGATCAGCTCGCCGACGTTCTTCACCGGCAGGTCGTTGGTCACCGTGATGATGAGCGGCGCGACGCCGACCAGCGACACCGGCGCAAAGCCCTTCACCGGATCGAACTTGAGCTTGCCCGCATAGAGCGTCTTGTTGGCGGCATGGGCGGCAATCACCGTCAGGAAGGTATAGCCGTCGGGAGCCGCGTTCGCGACGATCTCCGCCCCGATCAGGGAATTGGCGCCCGGCTTGTTGTCGACCACGAAGGTCTGGCCGACATTCATCTTCTCGAGCGTGAGCCGTGTCGTCACGTCGGTGAGGCCGCCGGCCGTATAGGGCACGACCCAGCGGATCTGCTTGTTCGGCCAGGCCTGGGCGCGCGCGGCGCCCGGAACCAGCGCAGCCGCGGCCGTCGCCGCGAGAGCCGTTCGGCGATTGATCTTCAGCATTCTGTTTCCTCATTCCCTGTTTGGTTTCAGTCCAGATCGAGACCGTTCATGCCGGCGTTCTTGCGCGCCTTCCGGGCGATCTCGCCCAGCACCTTGCCGGCCTGCACCGGATCCATGATCTGGTCGACCGTCGGGCCCTTATGCCAGCCCTCGGCGACGGCGAATATGCCGTTTCCGGCCTGGAACACGCGGCCCGTGACCTCGCGGCTGTCCTCGCTGACCAGCCAGGTCGCGACCGGGGCGATCCACTTGGGGTCGCGGCGCTTCTTGTCCTCTTCCGAATACTCGCGCAGGTCCTCGGTCATGCGCGTGAACGCCGACGGCGAGATCGAGTTCACCGTGACGCCGTAACGGCCGAGTTCACGGGCGGCGATGATCGTGAAGGAGGCGATACCGGCCTTGGCCGCCCCATAGTTGGTCTGGCCGATATTGCCGTAGATACCCGAGACCGACGTGGTGGTGATGATCCGCGCATCGACCGGTCCACCCTTCAGCTTGGCCTGGTCGCGCCAGTAGGCGGCGGCGTGACGGGCCGGCGCAAAGGTGCCCTTGAGGTGCACCTTGATGACCGCGTCCCACTCGTCCTCGCTCATGTTGACGAGCATGCGGTCGCGCAGGATGCCGGCGTTGAGCACGATGGCGTCGAGCTTGCCGAACGCCTCGACCGCCTGGTCGATCATGTGCTTGGCGCCGTTCCAGTCGGAGACGTCGTCGCCGTTGGCCACCGCCTCGCCGCCCATGGCCTTGATCTCGTTCACGACCTGCTGGGCGGGCCCCACGTCGTTGCCTTTTCCGGTCCGGTCGCCGCCCAGGTCGTTCACGACCACCTTGGCGCCATGCTCCGCCAGCATCAGGCAATGCTCCCGGCCGACGCCGCGGGCACCGCCCGTCACGATCGCTACCCGTCCCTCGCACAATCTCGCCATTGCTCCCTCCCGTCTTTTGCGTGTCTGAACCCTATCGTCCTGGGCTAGTCTACCGGGGCTTACAGGAGGATCGCCATGGACACGCTGCCGCTCGTTACCCCCGAACAGGTCGGACTTTCCGCTGCGCGGCTCGACCGTGTGCGCACCTGGATGAACCAGTGGGTCGACAGCGGGAAGCTGGCCGGCATGGTGACCTGCGTCATGCGCAAGGGTGAGCTGGCCTTCGCCGAGGTCGTGGGCAAGTCCGACGTGGCCCGCGACAAGCCGATGCGCGCCGACACGATCTTCCGCATC
The DNA here is from genome assembly GCA_013205335.1 of Rhodospirillales bacterium. Taxonomy (GTDB): domain Bacteria; phylum Pseudomonadota; class Alphaproteobacteria; order Reyranellales; family Reyranellaceae; genus Reyranella. The sequence continues at coordinate 3,529 of JABMNB010000597.1, read as the reverse complement.
TATTCCATGACCAAGCCGCTGACCTCGACGGCGATCATGATGCTCTACGAAGAGGGCCGCTTTCAGCTCGACGATCCGATCTCGAAATTCATCCCCGCCTTCGCCAACCCGCGCGTCATGTCGGGCGGCAGCCGCGGCAAGATCGAGACGGTGCCGGCGGAGCGCGAGATCAACTTCCGCGACCTGCTCACCCACACCTCGGGCCTGACCTACGGATTCATGGAGAGCAACCCGGTCGATGCCGCCTACCGCGCCAAGGAAGGCGGCGTCGACTTCCAGACTTCCGACACCAGTCTGAAGCAGGTCGTCGAGCGGCTGGCGCAGCTGCCGCTGATCGCCCAGCCGGGCAAGGCCTGGAACTACTCCGTCGCCACCGACGTGCTGGGCTACCTCGTCGAGGTGATCTCTGGCCAGCCCTTCGAGAAGTACCTGAAGGAGAAGGTCATCGACCCGCTCGGCATGGTCGACACCGACTTCCACGTGCCGGCTGCCAAGCACGATCGTTTCGCCGCGAACTACAGCGCCGGCACCGGCGGCAAGCTCGACCTGATCGACGATCCGGCCAAGAGCCGTTACCTCGCGCCGCGCAAAGTGAACTCGGGCGGCGGCGGCCTCGTCTCGACCGCCTCCGACTATCTCCGCTTCTGCAAATTCATGCTGAACGAGGGCGAGCTCGACGGCGTGCGCCTGCTTGGCCGCAAGACGGTCGAGCTGATGACCATGAACCATCTCAAGGGCGACATGGCCGACATGGGCTCGCCGCGCTTCTCGGAATCGACCTACACCGGCATCGGCTTTGGCCTCGGCTTCTCGGTGATGATCGATCCGGCCAAGGCTTACATCGCCGGCACCCCCGGCGAGTATGCCTGGGGCGGCGCGGCCTCCACCGCGTTCTGGATCGACCCGGTCGAAGACATGGCCGTGGTGCTGCTGACGCAGCTCATGCCGTCCTCGACCTACCCGATCCGGCGTGAGCTCCGCGTGCTCACCTACCAGGCAATCATCGACTGAGGGCCAATACCATGCGCAACACCGGCAGCATCGAAGTCCACAAGATCCATCCGCTGTTCGGCGCGGAGATCACCGGCATCGACATCACGCGGCCCCTCTCGGCGCGCGAGTTCGGGCCGATCCGCGCCGCGTTCGAGGAGCATTCCGTGCTCCTGTTCCGCGACCAGGCGATGGACGACGACACGCAGATCGCCTTCAGCGAGAATTTCGGCCCGCTCGAGACGACGCTCAGCGCCAATCCCGCCGCCGGCACAAAATTCGCCCGCCAGTCGAACCTCGACATCATGACCGGCGAGCCGATCCCGCCGGACGACATGCGCATGATCTACCAGAAGGCCAACTACTTCTGGCACTCCGACTCGTCCTTCAAGCGCGTGCCGTCGCTCTGCTCGGTCCTGACGGCGCGGATCTGTCCGCCGGAGGGCGGCAACACCGAGTTCCTGAACATGCGGGCCGCCTGGGATGCGCTGCCGCCGGCCCTGCAGGCGACGATCCATCCGCTGGTCGCCGAGCATGCGCTGGCCCATTCGCGCGACCGCGTGCAGAAGGGCATCCTGAGCGCGAAGTCCCTGTCGGAGCTGCCGCCGGTCAAGCAGCGCATGTTCCGCGACAACCCGATCAACGGCCGCCGCGCGCTCTATATCGGCGCCCATGCCGGCCGCATCCTCGACTGGCCCGAGCCTATCAGTAAGGCGATTCTCTGGGAGCTTGCGCAGCGCGCCGAGCAGCCGGAGTTCATGATGTCCCATGCCTGGCGCGAGGGCGACGTGATCGTCTGGGACAATCGCGCTGTCCTCCATCGCGCCACTTACTATGATGCGACCAGGCACAAGCGCCTGATGCAGCGCACGACCATCGGCGGAGACGAGCTGACGGTTCCCCAGTAAGAGATGGCCGAACCCGCTTCAGACGGTCCTCTCCCCGACGGCATGCCCCCGGGGCTACGGCGCTTTGCCGCCATCGCAACCATCACCATCGGCCTTTCGATGGCGGTGCTCAGCAACTCGATGACCAACCTAGCTTTGCCCTACATCGCGAACGATCTCGCGATAACGGCGGAGAGCTCGATCTGGATCGTCAACGCCTACCAGATCGCGCTCATGGTCATGCTGCTGCCGGTGGCGGCGCTGGGCGACATCGTAGGCTACCGCACAGTCTACCGCTGGGGCCTCGTCGTCTTCTCGCTGGCCTCGATCGGCTGCGTCCTGGCGCCCTCGCTCTCCTGGCTGATTGCCGCGCGCACGCTGCAGGGGTTGGGCGGGGCCGCCATCATGGCCATCCAGCCCGCGCTCGTGCGCTCGATCTATCCGCGCGTCGCGCTCGGCCGCGGTCTCGGCTTCAACACCACCGTGGTGGCGACCTCGCTGGCCGCCGGCCCCAGTCTAGGCGCCGCGCTGCTTGCCATCACGAACTGGCCGATCCTGTTCGCGGTCTATATCCCGCTCGGCGTCCTGTCCTTCTTCCTGGCCGGCCGCTTCCTGCCGGTGACGACCCACGCCAAGCGCCCCTTCGACGTGCTTTCGGCAGTGCTGTCCGGCGGCACGTTCGGTCTGCTGATCTTCGGCGTCGACGGGGTGGGTCACGGCCATCCGGTGCCGGTGATCGTGGCCGAGCTGCTGGGCGCGGCCCTGTTCGGCACGCTGTTCGTCTGGCGCCAGCGCAAGCTGGCCGACCCGATGATGCCGATCGACATGTTCGCCCGGCCCATCTTCTCGCTCTCGATCTCGGCCTCGACCTGCACCTTTGCAGCGCAAGGCCTGGCGTTCGTCAGCCTGCCCTTCTTCTTCCACACCGTGCTGGGCCGCGATGCGACCGCGACCGGCCTCCTGCTGACGGCGTGGCCGCTCGCGCTGGCCGCCGTGGCGCCGATCGCCGGCCGCCTGGCCGACCGCCACCATGCCGGCGCGCTGGGCACGATCGGCCTCACCTGCATGGCCTCCGGCATGATCCTGACGGCGCTGCTGCCACAGGACCCTTCCGCCTTCGACATCATGTGGCGGCTGGTCCTGTGCGGTGCGGGCTTCGGCCTCTTCGCCTCGCCCAACAACCGGCTGATGATGAACGCCGTGCCGCGCGACCGCAGCGGCAGCGCCGGCGGCATCATCGCCACGGCCCGAACGCTCGGACAGACGATGGGCGCGGCACTGGTGGCCCTGGTATTCGGCCTCTTCGACTTCTCGGGCGGCGGTGCCGCCGATGCCGCGCGGGCAGCAATCTGGCTGGGCGCCGGCTTCGCCGTCGCCGCCCTCGTGCTGAGCAGCCTGCGTCTACGGCATTGATGCCGCGTGCATCTCGCGGAACAGCGACGGCGCCATGCCGAAGCGGCGCTCGAAGGCCTGGCCGAGCCGCGCCGAGGTGCGCAGGCCCACGCGGCCCGCGATCGTCTTGAGGGGTAGGCCCTTGGCCAGCAGCGTGCGCGCCGCGTCGAGCCGCAGCCCCTCGACGAAGTGCGCCGGCGTCTTGCCGGTCGCCTCGACGAACTTGCGATAGAAGCTGCGCTCCGACAGCCCCGCACGGG
>JABMNB010000596.1 GCA_013205335.1 Rhodospirillales bacterium | reverse complement strand
TTGAGCAGGTCGGCCGACACCCAGGAGGTCATGAACGCGCTCCAGCCGCCGGCATTCAGTGGCTCCTTGCGAGCACGGCGCGAGAGCACGGTCTGCCAATCCATCGCCTGCATGTCGACGACGAAGCCACCGCGCTCCAGCAGCGACTTCGCGATCGGCGTCAGGCGGCCCGTGTTGGTGTCGGTCGCGAACAGCAGCACGACGGGCGTGCCGTCATAGCCTTCCTGCTTCAGGATCTCCTTCGACTTGGCGAAGTTGGATTCGAGCTTATCCTCGAAGCCCGCGTCGGTCGCATAGGGCGTGCCGCAGATGAAGAGCGCCTTGCACTCCTTGAAGTATTTCGGGTCGTTGATGCCGGCGAGCAGGAAGTCCTTCTGGTTCAACGCGTAGAGCGCAGCCTGGCGGATCCTGGCGTTGTCGAACGGCTTGTGCAGCACGTTGAAGCGCAGGCTGTACTGGCTGCCCAGCGGATTGAGGTCCTTGACCTCGATGTTCTTGTCCTTCTCGATCAACGGCAGCATCTCGATCAGCGGCTGCTCGAGAATGTCGATCTCGCCGGTCATCAGCGCATTGGCCGCGGTCTGCGCATCGGTGATGTTGATCCACTCGACCCGGTCGACATAGACGTTCTTGCCGCCGGAGAGGGCCGAGGGCGGCTCGGCGCGCGGCTTGTAGTCCTTGAACTTGTCGTAGACCGTCTTCTCGCCCGGCCGCCACAGGTCGGCGCGGAACACGAACGGGCCGGAGCCGATGAACTCCTTGATCTGCGTGTTGCCCGGCGTCTCGGCGATGCGCTTGGGCATGATGAACGGCACGTTCGAGCTGGGCTTGCCGAGCGATTCGATGACCAGCCCGTAGGGCTCCGTGAGCGTGAGCGTGAAGGTCTTGTCGTCGACGACAGCCAGGGCCTTGGTGAAGCCCATGAGCTTCTGGCCCATCGCGTCGCGCGAGGCCCAGCGCTTGATCGAGGCGATGCAGTCCTCGGACGTCACCGGTGCCCCGTCGTGGAACTTCAGCCCGTCGCGCAGGGTGAAGGTGTAGGTGAGCTTGTCGTCGCTTACCTTCCAGCCCTCCAGCATCTGCGGCTTGACGTCGAGCTTGTCGTCGACCGCCAGGAGCGTGTCGTAGACCATGTAGCCGTAGTTGCGGACGATGTAGGCGGTGGTCCAGATCGGATCGACGATCTTGACGTCCGAATGCTTGACGACCTTCAGCGTCTGCGCCTCGGCCGTGGCCGCGAACAGCGCCGTGGTTGCCGCGGCGAGGGCCGCCCATTTCATTTTCCGCATCATATGCCTCCTTGTTCTATCGTTTTCCCGATTCTATCGTCCCATTGCGGTGCCTATGCAACAGGCATGCCTTTGCAGGGAGCAAAAATCATGTTGATGCGGCCCGATTCGATCCGAAACGTCTCCTGGGCGGTGGTCCGGGACGGTGCCGAAAGGCGCCACGTCTATCGCCGCGAGGTCGACCTGCACTTGAAGGACGGCCGTATCGTCGAAATCACGCTGGCCGGCGCACGCCCGACGGGGCCGGGCGAGACCGTGGTCGATGGAAAGGGCCTGCTCGCATTGCCTGGCCTGATCAACATCCATTCCCACCCCTCGACCGAGCCCGGCTATCGCGGCGTGCGCGAGGATCATGGCGTGCCCGAGCAGCAGATGACCGGCCTGATGGAGCGGCTGCAGGCCTTTCGCCTCGGCGACGACGGCCGCCAGGGCGCGGCGACGATGGCCTATTCGGAGATGCTGCGCGCCGGCACGACGACCGCGTGCGACGTCACCGTCCCGTTCGAGGGCTGGCTGGAGACGATGGCGCAGAGTGGCATGCGCTTCTATGCGGCGCCGACCTTCGCTTCCGCGCGCTGGGGCATGGCCTCGCCGCAGACGGTGACCTGGAAATGGGACGAGGCCGGTGGCCTGGCGCAGTTCGAGAGGGCTAAGCGCGTCATGGCCGACGCGGAGTCGCACAATTCCGGCCGGCTGGGCTCCATGGTCTTCCCCGCCCAGATCGCCACGGCGATGTCCACCCTTTCCTTTTCGCCGGGAGTCATTCTCTTCATTCGACTCGCGGCGTATGGGTCTACGGGCGCTTCGAGCT
>JABMNB010000595.1 GCA_013205335.1 Rhodospirillales bacterium | reverse complement strand
TGCTCGATATCCACCGTTTCGCCGGGATGCAGCGTGCGCAGCCGGTAGCGGCCGGGCGGCAGATTGCCCGAAACGCTCCGCCGCTCGCCCGGCGCCAGCAGCAGCTGGACCGCGACATGCGGCGTCGCCATTGGGCCCGAGAGGCAGAAGCCGCCCACCATCAGCGGCCGCACCGACGGCGCGGGCGCGAAGGAGAGTTCGACGTTCTTCTCGAAGTCGCGGTCGTAATCGATGTTGCAGGAGGGACAGTGCGCGCCGCGCGGCAGTTCCGACAGGGCCGAGGCCGAGAGCTTGGGCCCGCGGCAGTTGGTGCAGAGCAGGTCCCAGCTCATGGTCAGAAGCCCCGCCCGCACCGAGGCGAGGCAGCCCTCGATGGCGGCGCGCGGCGCCACGCCGATCTGGCGCGCCAGCCGCTTGGGCTTGAGATGGGCGAGGTCGCCCGCCATGCCGCCCAGCACCGTACCGGTCAGCACCCGGCCGAGCCCGTTGCCGTAGGGGCTGCGGTCGATCTCCACCGCCATCGCCGCCGCACGCTCGAACGCGCCCTCCGGCAGCGCCGGCGTCGCCAGCTCGAACGGCGTCTCGCGCTCGCCCTTGAGGAAGGACACAGCCTCCAGGACGCGCTTGCCCACGGCGGCGCCGGCCTGCTCGGCCAGCCGCCGGCCGAACAGGCGGCCCATCAGGGTGAGCGGCTCCCATTCGAGCGCGTAGCTGACCACCGAGCCGCCCTTGCCGTCGGGCTCGAGATCAAACACCGGCCCGAAGCGTCGGAACGGCCCCTTGGAGAAGACCCGCGACACGTTGAAATGCCGGCCCAGCACCCACTCGTAGGGCTTCTCCTCCCATTCGAGCGTGAACCCCGCCGCCTTGCCCCGGCCGCGGCGCAGCACCGTGCCGTTGGGCTGCGGCGTCTCCTCCAGCAGGTAGGGCGGAAGGCCCATCGCCTCGTTGAAGCGGTTGGTGTCGGCCAGCACCGGCCACAGCACGGACGGCGGCAGATCGAAGGTCCAGCTCCAGGTGCGGCGCGAGAGAGGCGGCATGGGGGTGGTACTGTAGCACGCGGGCGGATGGATCAGGCGCAGGGGATCACGGGTGGGTGAGGAACCAAGTACGGTAGGCCTCGGCTACACCCTAGCTCGTGTGCGCACAGCCAAACGCGCCTGGACCTGATCGTACACTTGCACAACGCCAGGCATAGTCAGCGTGATTGCGAGGCCGAATGGAACCGACTCATCAATTGTTACGCTTAGATCCGGTTCGCGCTGGACCTCGAATTGGATGGTCATGTCAGGTCCAATGTCGGGAGCACGGTCACCCGTCCAACTGCGACTGAAGAGCGTCCCCCGGTTTGACTGGTTTGAATCCGGTTGAGCTGAAAGCGGAGTGACTCTGAGCCCCTCTATCCCTGCCGGTTCCAAGAGCTTAAGCCGGACAGCCCTGTAATTTTTCCGCCCGGCAACCACAGGCGTGAACCATGCAAGAGTTGCCGTAAGGGCATGCGGCTTAGCTTTTCCACTAAGCACAATTGGTACAGGCACTGATATGTTGACGCGCTTCTTTTCGTCCAAGATTCCAGTGGCCCAAAAAGTTGCTCTATCTGCAGCACAAGCAACTGCATCATCGGCGTCCACATATCCATACCCGAGGAACCGCCGAATGTTGTCTTTTTGCTGAACATACTGTCGCCCGCTTGGAGGACCAACTGTCGCCTTGATAAGTGAAGCGGTGTCACTCGGCCATTTTGCGGGATGAGCAAGCAGCGCTTTCAGAACCACCGCGCGCTGAATATGAGGCAGATCGGTGAATGAACTCCCGTACGCTTCCTCAAGAGCATCGTGAATTCGATGCGCAGTTCGCGAACCCAAAGCTGTAGCCGCGCTAGTTCCAGCAGTATAGCCAACAGCATTCTCACCTCCCGATACAGGAGGTGCCGCTACACGAAGTCCAGCGTAGCGCCCGGGACGTGCAGGATTGACTTCAATGTGGGCATCGCTGCGGACTACGACTAAATGCTCTTTTGCTCCGGGCATCAAGAAATCCGGTTTTACAGATCGCGCGAAGCCCGGTCCCAATGCACTCGATGGGTTTGCAATATGTACTGCTGGGTACGGATCAATATTGACTCGCGCCGTGCGTCGATCGCCATCCGTCACCGCATCGTTGTTGGATGCTCCAACGGTGATACCATTAACTGTTTCGGCAGGGGCAAGCAGTCGCCGCTCGGCCATTAAACCCGCGATGGATCGGAGCGTCTCTACGCTTCTCTCGTTCGGCGGAGCATCCTCAAATGCGATACTTGTGGCAAAGGCGGGCAGTGAGAATCTCGATAAGTAATTTCCTGCACTAACCAGAAACAGAATTCCGAATCGGTAGGCCAAACGATCAATCAAGCGAGCCCAAGCCGATAACTGACCTTGAAATGGCCTTCGCGCATTTCCCAAAGACAGGTTGACGATTAGAACCCCTGGCGCAGTGGCCTCGCGTCCCTCACGCATCGCCAACACCGCAGTATAAATGACATCAGGGCACCTCGAATAATAGCGC
>JABMNB010000594.1 GCA_013205335.1 Rhodospirillales bacterium | reverse complement strand
GGCCGGCATTGCCGTCGGCATGGCGACCTCGATCCCGCCGCACAATGCGGGCGAGCTGTGCGACGCGCTGCTGCACCTGATCAAGACACCGAACTCGCGCATCGAGACGCTGGTCGACCTGGTGAAGGGGCCGGATTTTCCCACCGGCGGCATCCTGGTCGAACCGCGCGATGCCATCATCGAGGCCTACAGGACCGGTCGCGGCGCCTTCCGTCTGCGCGCTCGCTGGGAAGTCGAACAGCTTCCGCGAGGCCAGTACCGCATCGTCGTCACGCAGATTCCCTATCAGGTCCAGAAGGGCCGCCTGATCGAGCGGATCGCCGAGATCATCAACGCCAAGAAGCTGCCTATCCTCGAGGACGTGCGCGACGAGTCGGCCGACGATGTGCGCATCGTGCTGGAGCCGCGTGCCGGCAACGTGCCGGCCGAGCTGCTGATGGAGCAGCTCTTCAAGCTGAGCGATCTAGAGACCCGCTTTCCGCTGAACCTCAATGTCCTCGACAAGGACAACACGCCACGGGTCATGGACCTGCGCGAGGCGCTGCAGGCCTTCCTCGATCACCGGCGCGAGGTGCTGGTGCGGCGGTCGACCTTCCGGCTGACCGCAATCGAGCGGCGCCTGGAGATCCTCGACGGCTACCTGATCGCCTATCTCAACCTCGACAAGCTGATCAAGATCATCCGCGAGGAAGACGAGCCCAAGCCCAAGATGATCAAGGCTTTCGGTCTCACCGACATGCAGGCCGAAGCGATCCTGAACATGCGCCTGCGCGCGCTGCGGCGGCTCGAGGAGTTCGAGATTCGCGGCGAGCACAAGAAGCTCAGCGCCGAGCGCAAGGACCTCAAGACCCTGCTGAAGGACGAAGGTCTCCAGTGGGAAGCCGTCGCCGACGAGGTTCGCGAGACCAGGAAGAAGTTCGGCGGCAAGACCGCGCTCGGGCGCCGCCGCACCGAGCTGGCCGACGCGCCGGCCGAGATCGAGCATGCGATCGAGGATTTCGTCGAGCGTGAACCGGTGACCGTCATTCTGTCCGAGAAGGGCTGGATTCGCGCCGCCAAGGGTCATCTCGACGACAAGGCGGCCGGCGAACTCAAGTACAAGGAAGGCGACACGGCGCGCTTCGCCGTTCACGCCCAGTCGACGGACAAGATCCTGCTGTTCGGCAGCAACGGCCGTTTCTACACGGTGGGCTGCGATCGCCTGCCGAGCGCCCGCGGGCATGGCGAGCCGATCCGGCTGATGATCGAGCTGGGCAACGAACAGGACATCGTGCAGCTCGAAGTATTGAAGGGCAGCCGCAAGTTTCTCGTGGCTTCGGATGCGGGACGCGGTTTCGTCGTGCCGGAAGACGAGGTCGTGGCGCAGACCAAGAACGGCAAGCAGGTCCTGAATCTCGCCGACAAGGAGAAGGCTCAGGCCTTCGCCATCGTGCCCGAGGGCGCGAACTCGATTGCCGTGCTCAGCGAAGGCCGCAAGCTGCTGATCTTCCCGCTGGACCAGGTGCCCGAGATGGGCCGGGGCCGGGGCGTGCTGCTGCAGAAGTCGAAGGATGACAGGCTGTCGGACGCCCAGGCTTTCGTCCTCTCGGAAGGGCTGCCGTGGGCCAACCGGCTCATCCCGGCCAGCGAGCTGAAATTCTGGCGGGGCGAGCGCGCGCAGGCGGGGCGCATGCCGGAGAAGGGCTGGCCGCGGGCCAAACGCTTCAAGGATTGAGAATGGACCTGACGCTGATCTGGAAGGCGCTGCTGATCGGCGTTGTAGAAGGTCTGACCGAGTTCCTGCCGGTCTCGTCGACCGGCCACATCATCCTCGCCGAGGAAGTGCTCAACTTCCAGGGACCTCCCGGCAAGGTCTTCGAGATCGTGATCCAGCTCGGTGCGATCCTTGCGGTCTGCCTGCTCTATCGTGCGAAGATCTGGACGACCGCCATGGGTGTCGTGCAGCGGGAGAAGCCGGCGACGCGATTCGCGGTGGCCATCCTCGTTGCATTCCTGCCGGCCGCCATCGTGGGCGTCGCGGCGCATAAATACATCAAGGAAGTGTTGTTCAATCCGATGGTGGTCGCCGTCGCGCTCATCGTCGGTGGCATCGCCATACTGCTGATCGAACGCTTCGCCCAGCGCCCGCGCATCAAGACGCTCGACGATGTCGACCTCAAGACCGCTCTGTGCATCGGTCTCTGCCAGTGCCTGGCGATGATTCCCGGCGTGTCGCGGGCAGGCGCCACGATCATGGGTGCCCGGGTTTTTCGCGTCGACCGAGCGACGGCGGCAGAGTTTTCGTTCTTCCTCGCGATGCCGACCATGCTGGGGGCGACCGTATACGATCTCTACAAGAACTGGTCGTCGCTGAGCTGGGAGCATGGCGGCGTGATCGCGCTGGGTTTCGTGGCTGCCTTCGTGTCGGCGATGCTCGTGGTCGGCGCGTTTGTGCGGTTCATCAGCCGCTACGGCTTCAGCGTTTTCGCTTGGTACCGCATCGCCATTGGCTCGTTGGCCTTGATTTTCCTGTATTTTTGACGGCCTTCCCAAAGGCCAGTCGGCGTGTAATAAACCGCGCACTGCGACCAACATCCGCACAGAAAAATAGTAAAATCAGGTTCGAAATCGGGAGGTTTTCTCAATGCAACGTCGCAAATTCCTTCGCAACGCCGGTGTCGGCGGTGCTGTAATCGCCACTTCGACCTCGCTCGCAGCGCCGGCGATCGCCCAGTCGATGCCGGAACTCAAGTGGCGCCTGACCTCCAGCTTCCCGAAGTCGCTAGATGCTCTCTACGGCGCCGCCGAGACGTTCAGCAAGGCGGTCGCCGAGGCCACCGACAACAAGTTCCAGATTCGTGTTTTTGCCGCCGGCGAGATCGTTCCCGGCCTGCAGGTCGCGGACGCGATCCAGAACGGCACGGTCGAGATGGGCCATACTGCTTCTTACTACTACTTCGGCAAGGACCCGGCGTTTGCTTTCGGTACTGCCGTCCCGTTCGGCCTCAACACCCGCCAGCAGGACGCCTGGTTGACCCAAGGCGGCGGCGAGCAGGCTCTGAACGACTTCTACAAGGGCTACAACATCTTCGGGCTCGCGGCGGGCAACACCGGCGCGCAGATGGGCGGCTGGTTCCGCAAGGAGATCAAGTCGGTAGACGACATGAAGGGCCTGAAGATGCGCATTGGCGGCTTCGGCGGCCAGGTCATGACCAAGATCGGTGTGGTGCCGCAGCAGATCGCCGGCGGTGACATCTATCCGGCGCTCGAAAAGGGCACGATCGATGCGGCGGAGTGGGTCGGCCCGTATGACGACCAGAAGCTCGGCTTCAACAAGGTGGCGCCGCACTACTACTACCCCGGCTGGTGGGAAGGCAGTGCGACGCTCCACCTGTTCATCGGCCTCGACAAGTGGAACGAGCTGCCGAAGAGCTATCAGGCCATCGTTCGGTCGGCTGCCGCCATGGCCAACACCTGGATGGTCGCCAAATACGACGCATCGAGCCCCAAGGCTCTCAAGGAGCTGGTGGCGAGCGGCACAAAGCTGGCACCGTATCCGCAGTCCGTGCTCGAGGCTTGCTTCAACGCGACCAACGAGGTCTATGCCGAGACCAATGCCAAGTCGGCCAACTTCAAGAAGATTTTCGACGGCTGGAAGGACTTCCGGCGCGACGGTGTGCTGTGGTCGCGCGTCGCCGAAGGCGGCTTCGACACCTTCATGGCGCGCCAGTCCGCCGCCAACAAACTCTAGGACCCAGCCGGCTCCGGCCGGTCGAAAAGCCCCGCTTCGGCGGGGCTTTTTTGTTGCGCGGAAAGACCCGCCCGAAGCCTGACATTGCAGATATTTAAGGTGTTTTCGGCAGGCGCACGCTTTTCAAATCCAGTTTCGCATGCCAGTGTTGCAACTGCTTAAGGGGGCCATGAAGGCAACCAAGGGAGGAAAGAGGAACATGGAACGCAGAAAGTTTATCAGGACCGCGGGTATTGGCGCTGCGGGCGTAGCGGCAGCGACCACGATCGCCGCGCCGGCCATTGCGCAGAGCATGCCGGAAGTGAAATGGCGTCTGACGTCGAGCTTCCCCAAGTCGCTCGACACGCTCTACGGCGGCTCCGAGCTGTTCGCCAAGATCATCGGCGAGATGTCCGACGGCAAATTCCAGATTCGCCCCTTCGCCGCCGGCGAAATCGTTCCGGGCCTGCAGGTTGCCGATGCGGTTCAGAACGGCACCGTCGAGGCCGGCCAGACCGCCGCGTACTACTATTTCGGCAAGCACCCGAACTTCGTGTTCGAGACCGGCCTGCCGTTCTCGATGAACCAGCGCCAGTACAGTGCCTGGCTCGAGTTCGGCGGCGGCCATGAGCTGATCAACGATTTCTACAAGGAGTACAATTTCCGCTCCTTCAGCTTTGGCGGCACCGGCTGCCAGATGGGCGGCTGGTTCCGTAAGGAAATCAAGTCGATGGACGACATGAAGGGCCTGAAGTTCCGCGTCGGCGGCTTTGCCGGCCTGATCCTCACGCGCCTCGGCGTGGTGCCGCAGCAGATCGCCGGCGGCGACATCTATCCGGCGCTCGAGAAGGGCACGATCGACGCCTGCGAATGGGTCGGCCCTCTAGACGACGAGAAACTCGGCTTCAACAAGGTCGCCAAGTATTACTACTACCCGGGCTGGTGGGAAGGCGCGTCGGTCGGCTCGCTCTACATCAACAACGATGCCTGGGCGAAGCTGCCCAAGCCCTACCAGGCGATGGTCGAGGCTGCAGCCGGCCGGGTCACTTCCTGGATGGTGCCCAAGTACGACGCCGGCAATCCGCCGGCACTGCGCCGTCTCGTGGCGGCCGGTACCGAGTTGCGACCGTTCCCGCGCGCCGTCCTCGAGCCCTGCTTCCTCGAGGCGTACAAGTACTACGATGAACTCTCGGCAAAGGATCCGAAGTTCAAGAAGATCTACGACAACCTGAAAGCCTTCCGCACCGACGAGAACCTGTGGTTCCGCGTTGCCGAGAACACCTTCGACAACTTCAACTTCTCGATGTCGGCCCAGGGTCGCTAGACAGGCCCCTGAAAAGAGAAAGCCCCGCCGGTTGGCGGGGCTTTTTTGTTGCTCTCGACCATTGAAGATCGGCGACTATTTGAAGACGGGAGGCGCCGAGTCTTCCGTCGGCGGTGCCTGGAGCTCGATGATCACCTTGCTCGGATCGACCCCGTGCGGCTTGTCGAGGAAGAAGGTCACGGTCTGCGGCACGAAGATGACGATCGCCACCATGATGAGCTGCAAAAACACCCAGGGAATCGCACCCCAATAGATGTCCGAACTCTTCACTTCTTTTGGCGCGACGCTGCGGAGATAGAACAGCGCGAAGCCGAAGGGAGGGTGCATGAACGACGTCTGCATGTTCACGCAGAGCATGACGCCGAACCAGATCAGGGCGGCATCGGCGCCGACGACGGGCGTCAGCAGCTTTTGCGCCACCGGCGCCAGCATCGGGATGATGATGAAGGCGATCTCGAAGAAATCGAGGAAGAACGCCAGGAAGAAGACGAACAGGTTGACGACGATCAGGAAGCCCCAGACGCCGCCCGGCAGGTTCGACATCAGGTGCTCGACCCACTGGTTGCCGTCGACACCCTGGAAGGTGATCGAGAAGCAGGTGGCGCCGACCAGGATGAAGGCGACCATCGCCGTGATGCGCATCGTGGCCTGCAACGCCTGCACGATCAGGTCGCGCAGCTCCTGGTGCTGCCAGGCCCGCCAGCACAACCATATGACCGACGCGAACATGACCGTGAAGGCCACCTTGAAGGCAAACGACTTGAAGGCGATCGTGCCGATCAGGGCGCCGATGATCGCGGCGGCGCAGCCGGTCAGGAACATGATGCGATCGAACCGGGTGAGCGGCGCGTTGCGTACCACTGCCAGGATGATGGCACCGATCGTGCCCATCGCGCCCGCCTCGGTCGGGGTCGCCAGACCCATCATGATGGTGCCCAGCACCAGGAAGATGAGCACGGCGGCGGGGATGATGCCCCAGGCGCACTTGATCAGCAGCGCTTTGCCGAACAGCGTCCGTGGCACCGGCGGCAGGGCCGCCGGCTTCACGAGCGTCAGGTAGAACGTGTAGAGGGCAAAGAGGGCGATCTGGAGCAGGGACGGACCCCAGGCGCCGAGATACATGTCGCCCACCGACTTGCCGAGCTGGTCGGCCAGCACGATCAGCACCAACGAGGGTGGCACGAGCTGCGTGATCGTGCCCGACGCGGCCAGCACGCCCGTCGCATATCGTATGTCGTATTTGTAGCGCATCATCACCGGCAGGGTGATCATGGCC